>NZ_JAMPKC010000025.1:0-72378 GCF_039961975.1 Trichocoleus sp. DQ-A3
TGAGACAGGTTTTTTCGTTCACTTTCCCCCAATAATCCGCTTATATAGTTCCTAAACTCCCGTTTTTGGGCTTGATGCGTCAATATATCATCAAAGCGTTTGCACCATCTATTGAAGCAAGGGGGCATGGCGGCGGGAGTTGTCTCTTTCATTTATCACACCATAACGTGAAATGGTTGCCATGCCTGTATTATACCTTTTTAGAGTCTTGTTTTTCGTTTAAGCACCGTTAGCTGAGTATTAGAACCAATAAAATAGATAGCAAGACACGAAATTATCGCTAAGCTGGAAAGGTTACATTTTGACCAAAACTAAACCAGTTTCACCCAATAAACTGCAACCCGTTGGTAATGCATTTAATCAGCGGTATGATAAACTTTTGATTTGCTTATTAGAAAGATTTCCCGAGCGGTTTTCAAGAATAAATGACCGAAAATTTCTCACTTTAGAGCTTCCATAGAGCAGCATCTTGGTAATCAGGGCTTCATGTTATCTCGTATTAAAGAGGCTGAAGTGATTGATGCATTATGTAAAAAGTGGGTTCAGGAGTGGGCAAGCGTAGCCGAAGTCGTGCAGTTTGCCTAAGAGTCACTCGTCATCTGGAAAAATTAAATTTAGTTTCAACTGAGCTTAAGCAGTTTTTGCAGTGCTTTATTAACCTGCCTTCCTCTCTAAAAAATGCAAGACATGGGCATCTTCACACCTCAACTCACCGCTGATGGCTCATTCACCTTCTTTTCAGAAGAGTTTGGCGAAACTTTTCATAGTCAGCAGGGTGCGAAGAAGGAAGCCGAACTTAAGTTTGTCGAACCGACTCAACTTAGGCAGAAAGCACAGCAACCAACATTACATTTGTTGGATATTTGTTATGGTCTGGGCTACAACACCGCGGCGGCTTTGGAAACGATTTGGGAAGTGAATCCAAATTGCCGAGTGGAGTGGGTGGGGCTGGAATTAGATGCATCGGTACCAAAAGCAGCGATCGCGCATCATCTTTTGAACCACTGGAATCCAGAAAACGCTCAAATTTTCCACCAGCTAGCCACTTCTGGCAAAGTTCAGACCGAACGCCTCAATGCTCAGCTAATAGTGGGAGATGCCAGAGCCACAATTCAGCATATATACCACTCAAACTTCCGGGCAGATGCGATTTTTCTCGATCCTTTTTCACCCCCCCGATGTCCGCAATTGTGGACGGTGGAATTCTTAAGCTGGGTTGCCAAGTGCTTAAAACCCGATGGGAGACTTGCTACTTATTCTTGTGCGGCGGCGGTGCGGGCTGCTTTAATCGCCGCTGGGTTACAAATTGGTGCGACATTCCCGGTGGGAAGGCGATCGCCTGGAACGGTCGCTAGTTTTACAAACCTAGATATAGCGGCGCTTTCAGTACAAGAACAAGAGCATTTGCACACCAAAGCTGCCATTCCCTACCGCGACCCTCATCTGTGCGAACCTGCTGATGCGATTTTGCAGCGTCGTCAAATCGATCAACAAGCCAGTGCTTTAGAGCCAACCTCTCATTGGAAAAAGCGTTGGTTATTTCAATCTCAGCTCAGAATTCAATAGCTCTACAAGCAAGTGCTTTAGAACAAACCTCTGCTTGCAAACAGTGCGGGTTATTACAGTCCGCGATCGGGATTGAATGGGATCGCCGCAATGGTCTAGGTCTCAAACGGCGGTGTATAATCGTAGCATTCTTTGCAATCGCTCAAGTGAAAGATTATTAACTTTTAAGAACTGCCTGACCGAACCCGGACAGATAAAGAATCTCCGAATTTTGTAGGTTATCAGAAGATTAAATCGATGCCTGATGCCAGAAGACGGAAGCTGCAATCAAGATGTCTGCTAAGTGCTGTTAATATCCGTGAAAAACCCGATTCCACGGTTAAGCTATTCGCTCATACTAAAAACAAATTTATGTTATAAATCATGCTCAATTTATCAACGGCTGCTTCTTCTCAAACAAGGTTGTCTTCAGTGAGCTTTCTAGGTTCGGAGTTGCCCAAAATTCTGGTGGTTGACGATCATCCCTCCAGTCGGATGACGGCGGTAGCACTGCTATCGGTGGAAGGCTACGAAGTTTTGGAGGCAGAAAGTGGGCCAGATGCATTGAAGCGTGTAGTCGAGTGCAACCCAGATTTAATTCTGCTGGATGTAATGATGCCGGGGATGGATGGGTTTGAGGTATGTCGGAAGTTAAAACAAGACGAACAAACCCGCCTGATCCCGGTCGTTTTTATCACGGCGCTAAATGATAGGCGATCGCGCATTCTGGGCATTGAAGCAGGTGGAGATGATTTTCTGACCAAACCCTTCGATCGCTTAGAACTCTCTGCCAGAGTCCGGTCTCTCGTCCAGCAAAAGCGTTTGAATGAAGACCTGGATCACGCCGAACAAGTCCTGTTCTCGATTGCCCGTAGTGTTGAAAGCCGCGATCCGGCGACAGGCGATCACTGCGAACGGCTGGTGGAAATGGGTAAAGCTTTTGGTGAATTTCTGAATCTTTCTCGCAACGAAGTTCGGGATTTGATGTGGGGCGGTTATCTCCATGACATCGGTAAAGTGGGCATTCCCGACGCCGTGCTGCTCAAAACCGGGAAACTCAACGACGAAGAATGGGTAATTATGAAGCAGCACGTCCTGATTGGTGAGAAAATTTGTCAGCCGCTGCGAACCATGCGGGGCGTCATTCCAATTATTCGCAATCACCACGAACGCTGGGATGGAACGGGTTATCCCGATGGTTTAGCTAATGAGGAGATTCCCTTTTTGGCGCAGGTTTTTCAAATTATTGATATTTACGATGCCCTGACAAGCGAACGTCCCTACAAACGCGCGTTTACATCAGCACAAGCCTTAGAAATTTTTGCAGAAGAAACGGCAAAAGGTTGGAGAAATCCTCAATTAGTAGAGAAGTTTACTGAGTTTATTCAATCAGCTCGCGTTGCTGAGGCGATGCCAGAAGCCGTGTAGGGGCAAGCTCGGATTGACTCAAAAATTTAGTCGGATGCTGGCGTCGGCTGACTGAGCCAATGTTTCACCCGGAAAGAACCACGAACGCTCTTTCATGGTTCATGCTTCATCCTTTATTCTTTTAGCTGGTCTGATAACGCGAAAAGCTGAATATGGTAGCAGTAGCAATTCTTGCAGCGGGACGTGGGACGCGGATGAAATCGGATCTGCCCAAGGTCCTACATTCCTTGGGAGGGCGATCGCTCGTCGAACGGGTTCTCCATAGTTTGTCTGAAGTCGAACCATCGCGGTGCCTCGTCATCGTTGGGTATCAAGGCGATCGCATCAAAGATGCCTTGATAGAAGTCATCGATCGATTGCCCCCACTTCCCAATCTGGAGTTTGTCGAACAAACCCAGCAGTTGGGCACGGGTCATGCCGTCCAGCAATTACTCCCCCATCTGGAAGGCTTCACCGGCGATTTGCTGGTTTTAAATGGGGATGTCCCTTTGTTGCGATCGCAAACGCTCAAAAATCTGCTGCAAACTCACCAAGAGCATCAGAACGCCGCCACCCTCCTTACCGCCCAAATGCCCAACCCCAAAGGCTATGGGCGGGTTTTTTGTAATGGTCAAAATCTGGTCAAAGAGATTGTAGAAGACCGGGACTGCTCGCCTGCTCAAAAGCAAAATCGCCGGATTAACGCAGGAGTTTACTGCTTCAATTGGCCTCAACTGGAAAAAGTATTGCCGCAACTGGTACCCAACAATGACCAGCAGGAATACTATCTAACCGATGCGGTTAAATTCATGGAGCCGGTGATGGCTGTGGATGTGGAGGATTACCAGGAAATTCTGGGAATTAACGACCGCAAACAACTGAGTAATGCTTACGAAATTTTACAAGAGCGAGTCAAGGATGCCTGGATGGCGGCGGGTGTGACTCTCGTGAGTCCAGACACGATCACCATTGATGACACGGTAGAGTTGCAACCGGATGTAGCGATCGAACCGCAAACTCATCTACGGGGAAATACCACGATCGCATCTGGGAGTCGCATTGGCCCTGGTAGCTTGATTGAAAATAGCCAGATTGGGGAAAATGTGACGGTGGTTTATTCTGTGGTGACTGACAGTGTGGTTAAAAAGGGCACCCGGATTGGCCCCTACGCTCATTTGCGCGGTCATGTAGAAGTCGGGGAATCTTGCCGCATCGGAAATTTTGTGGAACTGAAAAATAGCACCTTGGGCGATCGCACCAATGCGGCCCACCTGTCCTATTTAGGCGATGCCACTTTAGGAAATAAAGTGAACATCGGGGCGGGGACAATTACTGCTAATTATGACGGCGTGAAGAAGCATCGTACCAAAATCGGCGATCGCACGAAAACCGGCTCCAACAGCGTTCTGGTTGCGCCAGTGACACTGGGAGAAGACGTAACCGTTGCCGCCGGGTCTGTGGTCACGAAAGACGTTCTAGATGATTCTTTGGTAATTGCCCGTGCCCGTCAAGTCGTCAGAAAAGGCTGGCGCTTAAAACCCCAGCAGGAGTAAATCAAGATGCCAATTATCAAGTCTGTATTCTATTTCGTCTTAGCCGGGTTATGCGAAATAGGTGGAGGATATCTGATATGGCTTTGGCTGCGGGAAAATAAGAGTATTTGGTTTGCTTTCTTAGGAGCGATCGCAATGATTCTCTACGGAATCATTGCGACGCTGCAACCTGCCAATTTTGCGAGAGTTTATGCAGCTTATGGAGGTGTCTTCATCGTTCTTTCTATTCTTTGGGGATGGCAGGTAGATAAGATAGCTCCAGACAAATTTGACTTGTTAGGAGGTTGGATTGCTCTGCTTGGCACGCTGGTCGTTATGTATGCACCTAGGGGTTAATATTTTTACACCATAACTGCAAGTAGGCTGCAACCTGCCACCCTACTTGCACTTAAGAAATGAAGCCGGATAGGGTGTCACCCGTCCATTCCAAGGTATCGCCCATCTGTTCGCCAGTGTGGAAAGCAGCGAGGAGGACTTCGCTCGTTTTCCCAAATGCGATCGCTCCAGTTGCATCAATCCCAATTGCCCCAAAATCTCGCTGACGCCCACGCGCTTCGGTAAAGGAGCGCTCGAAGGCATCTGCAAGAGACAAACCATCCGTCACCCGCACCACAATCCGCGCTGCCAGACATTCATCAATAATGTCTTCTCCAATTCCCGTACAGCTAATTGCCGCTTGAGCGGTGGCGTAGTTCCCCGCAGGCATTGCGGAATCGCTGACTCGACCAATCCGCTCGAAACCCTTGCCTCCCGTCGAAGTGCCTGCGGCTAAATTTCCCTGACCGTCCAAAACCACGACTCCAATCGTGCCGCGTCCAGCCTCTGGGTCATCCACCAGCTCTTTTTCCGCTACCACCCCAGCGGCTTCTTTAATAAAATTCTCGCTCCGCTCTTGCAGCCACTCTTGCAAGCGAATCTCGATCATCGGATTGTAAATCGGAACCTGCAATTCCCGCACGAGTTCTGCCGACCCGTAATCTGATAGCACGCGATCGGGTGAAGCTTGTAAAGCTTGGGCCAGATCGATGGGATGTTGAATGCGGGATACATTAATCACGCCACTCAAGCGCTGAAATGCCCCATCCATCAGGGAGGCACTCATGCGAATTTGACCATCTGATTGCAGTACCGAACCTGTTCCCGCATTAAAGCGGGGATCGTCCTCCATCAAGTGGCAACCATGCACGACTGCTGCTTGGGCAGTTGCTCCTGCCAATAGTAGGGTATACACTTCTTCCACGACTTTGTAGAGTGATTTGCGGACTGCGTCAGCCCCCTCTTGACTTTTGAGGGCGCTACCGGCACCACCGTGAATAATCACCTTGGGTTGCACCTGATTGAGTGACATATTTCAATCCTTTGTAATTTTTAATAAATACCAAGACTCAGCCTTGATTTCAGATTTTAGATTTGTGATGTTTTCAATCCAGTATCGAAAATCTAAAAATTGGGCTTTTACGCGGACTCATTGGCTTGGTTGCGGCGGCGGCGACAGCGCTCCGAACAGTATTTCACATCATCCCAACAATCAGCCCATTTTTTGCGCCAGGTAAAGGGACGCTGACATACCGGGCAAATTTTGCTGGGTAAGTCGGACTTGGATCGAACGCGCTTCATGTTAATTTGACGGTACATTACCAATATTCAATTTTACGAAATAGATCGGAAGTCAGGTAATTATGTCCGCCCATAGAGAGATGCGCTTTTAGACTATTTTATTCTTTTTACTTATGGATGAGACTAGATTAGCTAAGGTGCGGATTGTATTGGTAGAGCCAGCAGGCCCGCTGAACGTAGGTTCTGTGGCTCGCGCGATGAAAAATATGGGGTTGCGGCAGTTGGTACTGGTGAATCCCCAATGCGATCGCCTCTCGAAAGAAGCAACGGATATGGCAGTTCATGCCATAGACGTACTGGAATCGGCTCAGGTAGTCGCGACGATCCCAGAGGCATTACAAGGGTGCGTGAAAGCGATCGCCACCACTACCCGCTCCCGAACGTTAGACACGCCGCTAGAAAATCCCAGAATCGCTTTACCTTGGTTGCTGGAAGAACCGCTGCCATCAGCCTTGCTCTTTGGCCCAGAAGATCGCGGGTTAAGTAATGTGGAATTAAACTATGCTCAGCGATTTGTACGCATTACCACGAATCCGGAGTATCCTTCATTAAATCTGGCTCAAGCAGTTGGGATTTGTTGTTACGAGCTTTACCAAAATTGGTCAGCACTCAGCAGTCAGTCGCAAACTACTGACAATCAACAGTACGGGCATGGCAGTACCGTGCCTCTCCCAACTGAAAACCCACAACTGACCATTGACCCTGCCTCATTAGAAGTTTTGGAGGGGTATTATCAACAGATGGAAGCCGTGTTATTAAAAATGGGTTATCTCTATCCCCACACCGCTGGCAGCCGTATGGAAAAATTCCGGCGTCTGTTCAATCGAGCCAATCCCAGCAAAGCAGAAGTGGCAATGCTCCGAGGCATTTTCAGCCAGATGGACTGGGCGCTACAATTTTTGCCACATTCTGTTGCTAATGAACCAGAACAGCAAGACGCACCATAAAATAAGCAAAAGTTGCTAGGAACGTTAACGTTAACGCTCTTTTGTCCGTTAGCGGTGTTGCGATACGCAAAAGCATTCGTTCCCTGATGCAAGTGATAGACCCTGGAAAAGTAAAGCCAAGGCTTAGCCGGTACAGTGGTTAGTCACTCTTTTTAACAGCTAACAATTAACAATAACCATAGTGGTGGAGGAGTTAGGAGTGACTCAGCAGTCTGAAACTCAGTCAGTTGTGTCAGCGGTATCAGGAGGAAGTACGTTTAAAGATAATGGGCAAAGCCCAAATAGTTCATCCTCACCGAACCAACACAATCGTTCTGACATCCGCGAACGTCGGCGGGAGCAACAAAAAAGACAACCCGCGTCGCGGAATCGACGCGACGCACTCAAAACTATACCCTTGAGCGTGAGCCGTGAAGTGGCTGCGACGCCGCGAGGAAAGAATCAAAGTTCAGCAAGGATGGGTTTCGGTTTGAAAAATGCGCCCCTAGACACAGAACCAAAAAAATCTTCCCCGTCCCTACGTACTCGAAACTCCTCCCGCGCCAGTCTGTCACTGCGACAGGTGCAGTCAAATTCTGCTCCCAATCGTTCCTTAAGATCCACCACGCCAATGAGGAAATCACTCTCGCGATTCGCTTCCGATGTGAATCGGGGAAGGCAGGGGATAGAAGCACCTGCACCCCAAACAAGCCGCCGCGATCGCTCGCGTCAAGGCGGTTCAATCCCCAATCAAAGTCTGCGCGAGGCAGTGCGCCCTTACCCCGTCCCGTCACAGGGGAATGTGAGGCGCTTCCAGAAACGCCCTCCTGCCCAGCCAGCTCAGCCCACAGGCACGCATAAGAGCGGGGGAACTTTACCTCAGCGCCGGACGCGATCGCCCGGACGCCCGGTTTCTCCCTGGCTGTACGGTGCCCGTCTGCTCATCTTGGGAGTGGGAATTGGTGCGATCGCGGGAACTGTTTTATCTGCTTGGGACCCGGCAACCCGCCAGCTAGCAGGCGCTGCTAACAAGGAGTCTCTCCATCAGCAGTCAGCAGTCGGGGCGATTGGTCAAGCGCCGGGACAAAAATCACCAGCTCAAGCTGACGCGGCGATGGGTACGGCGGCGGGTACTTCTGTTCTGACGCTGAATCAAGAAATCCCAGCGCTGAAAGCACACGTACAGGCGCTGGTGACACAAAATTCCAAATTAAATCCAGGCGTCTTTTTAGTAGAGTTGGAGACGGGTGCCTATCTCGACTTTTCGGGTAGCGAAATCTTCCCAGCTGCTAGCACCATTAAAGTGCCAATTCTCGTCGCCTTTTTCCAAGATGTGGATGCTGGAAAAATTCGTCTGGATGAACCGTTAACGTTAGAGAAAAATCTGATGGGTTCTGGTTCCGGCGATTTGCAGTACAAAAAGCCAGGGACAAAGTACACCGCCCTAGAGGTGGCAACGAAGATGATTGCGATTAGTGACAACACCGCTACCAATATGCTGATTCAGCGTTTGGGCGGTGCTGAGGCGCTGAATCAGCGGTTCCAATCTTGGGGATTGACGTCAACTGTTATCCACAACGCCCTACCGGACTTGGAAGGAACGAACACTACGAGTCCTAAGGAGTTGGCAACAGTGATGGCAATGGTCAATCAAGGCAATGTGGTCTCGGTGCCATCGCGCGATCGCATCTTGCATATCATGCAACAAACGGTGACAGATTCGTTGCTGCCACGGGGACTGGGGAAAGGCGCTAACATCGCCCACAAAACCGGCGATATTGGCTCTCTAATCGCGGACGTTGGCTTGATTGATATGCCCACTGGCAAGCGCTACATTGCCGCTGTGATGGTGCAACGCCCCCACAATGACGCTAAGGCCTCAGAGTTGATTCGCCAGATATCTCGTACCGCTTATCAACACTTCAACCAACCGGCGACACCACCCAGTTCGACGGAAGCGCCTTCAGGCATCTCTAGCCCAATTCCCAAGCCGATTACGGCGGGAAATCCTACCAGTTTTATTAATTAGCTGAAGTTAAGCAGAGTGGTGAAAATAAACTGAATTTGTTGGGGCTGGTAATGGGTAATTGATAATCAGAAATTGTCAATAGTTAGCGATTAATTGCAACTGACCACCGACTTTGAGGGAAGCACAACAAACTGTGCTTCCCTCAAAGTCTTAATTGCCTTTTTTACATGAAAAATGTAGTCATGTTTAACTAGGTTTCGTAGGGAGAGATAAAAGAGCGATCGCTCTGAAGAATTACCGCTTTTTCACCGGACACTCTTCTTAATTTATCTGTGTCGCTCTAACCGCTCAATCACAATATCTTTCCCTATCATATAAAGGATTAATGAAAATAAAAGAAATTGCCCAAATTGTAAAACTGGATCTAAACGCCAACCTTGCAAAAATAAAATTATCCCGGAAATTAGCAGCAAACTTCTTATAATTACAGATACAAATTTATCTAATTTTAAAACTGAGTCACTCAAGTTATTTGTTCGTCTCGATGCTGCACTTCTAATTAAACTTAGGTAGGTGATAGCCAGAATAATATATAGTAGTCCTAAAATCGATGCTGAATTTAAACCAAAATTTATCATTTCATTAACTCCTTTATTATTTTAAATAAAATCAATATAAATTATCTTTAATAATTATGCAAATAATGACCCCTGTTAAAAGAAATTGTTCAAATTGAAGGATTGGATCTATACGCCAACCTTGAGACAATAACATTAAGCCACACCAGAACATTATTATTGGTAAAAGTAAAACTTGAATACCATAAAAAATTACCGATAAAGGCCTCATCTGTCTTGAACGTTCAATTATTAAAATTATAGTCATTATTGGATAAATAAAAGCAATAACCCAATACACTAAACCGAGTATCGAGGCTAAATTTAAACCGTAGTTAACCATTGAGGGCACTCCTTTTTAAGAAAAAACTAAAACAAACTACGTTATATTGCGCTAAAGCTTAATATATCTTATTGCTAAGATCAGCCACTAGAATCAATCCTATTTGAGCTGTAGATGCTAGCCTTTCAGATTCCCAATTTCGAGAAAGAAGTCGGGGATCTCTTATTCATGAATCATTTAGGATTGCTATAGAAGCGATAGCATCTACATACGAATGATGAATAATTCCGAAACAAAATCCTGGGAAGAAGTCCGCATCGCCTTCAAAAAAATCTGGGGATATGATGATTTTCGACCTCCACAAGGAGAAATTATTCGCAGCTTGTTGCAAAAGCAAGATGCTCTAATTGTGATGCCAACGGGCGGGGGAAAGTCGATTTGTTTTCAACTCCCGGCGCTACTGCAAACGGGACTAACGTTAGTGATTTCGCCCTTGGTGGCGCTAATGGAAAATCAAGTGCAGGAATTGCGCGATCGCAATTTACCCGCTGCCTTGTTGCATAGCGAAGTGCCAACTCCCCAACGACGGCAAACGCTGCAAACTCTCGAACATTTGAGATTATTGTACTTATCCCCAGAAACGCTGCTGAGTGCCCAAGTTTGGGAAAAGTTGTGTCAACCAAAACTAAAAATTAACGGCTTAATTCTCGATGAAGCGCATTGCTTAGTGCAGTGGGGAGAGACATTTCGACCAACTTATCGACGGCTGGGAGCAGTGCGACCGGCGCTGCTAAAATTAAAGCCATCTGGGACAAAAATCGCGATCGCTGCTTTCACTGCCACTGCCGATCCCGCAGCGCAGCAAACCATCCAACAAGTCTTACAACTCCAACAGCCAGCGGTTTTCAAAAATAGCCCCTATCGGCAAAATCTACACCTGAAAGTGCAAACCATTTGGACACCTAGAGGACGCCGCCAAGGGTTATTGAAGTTTATTCAGGAAAGACCCAAACAAGCAGGGTTAGTCTACGTCCGCACCAGGCGAGATAGCGAAGAATTAACTCAGTTACTAAGCGATCGCGGTTGTGCAACAGCAGCTTATCACGCGGGGCTGAGTCCAGAGGAACGCCGCTCAATTGAAGCAAGCTGGCTGAGTGATGAAATGCCTTTTGTCGTGTGTACCTGCGCCTTCGGGATGGGGATTAACAAAAGCAATGTTAGGTGGGTTGTTCATTTTCACTCGCCTTTACTACTTTCCGAGTACGTGCAGGAAGTAGGGAGAGCTGGACGAGATGGTAAATTATCTGAAGCTTTAACCTTGGTGAGCGAACGGACGGGGTGGCTGAACCCGGAGGATAAGCAAAGACGGGAATTTTTTGCGGGAAAGATGCGATCGCAATATCAAGAAGCTCAGCAACTCGCATCCAAACTCCCACCAAAAGGGGAAGTAACCGCCGTAACCAAACAGTTTCGAGACGGTGCTATAGCGCTTGCTCTCCTCCACAGTGCTGGACAATTGGAGTGGCAAGATCCCTTCAATTATGTTCGGCGTTCGGTTGGAAAATCTCGCTCTTTTGGGGAACTCAGTAGCCAGCAGCAGCAAGTTCAGTCCCAGATGGCTCAATACCTGAACACACGACAGTGCCGTTGGCAGTTTTTGTTACAGGCTTTTGGCTTCACCCAAGAGGCAGCTGGCTGGCGGTGCGGACACTGCGATAATTGCGCTCGACGCTAATCTTCGGAGTCCGTATCAGTCGTTAACCCCCTGCGAGCAACGTTGAAGATGAAGTAGGTTTTCACTTCGGAATGGAGCCATGTTTATTCAAACTCATCGTCTGCTGCTGCGGGAATTTACGGAAGCCGACTGGTCTGCCGTTTTAGCTTATCAATCCACGCCAGCATATCAACGCTTTTATCCAGAGGTCGGGCGCACTGAGGCAGACGCTCGCGCCTTCGTTAATCGCTTCCTCCAGTGGCAGCAAGAAACGCCCCGATGGAGGTATCAATGGGCAGTCGTCCGGAGACAGGACGGACTGATTGGTAATTGCGGTATTCGCAAAAGCGATCGCGATGCCTCAGAAGCAGAAATTGGGTGTGAATTGGCTCCCGAACACTGGGGGCGAAATTATCCTGTTGAAATGAGTCGTCCGCTACTGCAATTTGGCTTTACAGAGCTTGGACTGCATCGCATTTATGCACACTGTATCGCTGAAAATAGAGGGGCGGTGTCATTAGTGCAGAAGCTTGGAATGACCGAAGAAGGTCGGTTGCGAGAGAATGTCAGCATCCGGGGACGGTGGCATGACACGCTCGTATACGGGATCTTGAAGCAGGAATGGGCGGCGATGGTTGAATAACACCGGAACACGGACTCAGTTAAACTTCTTGACGCAAAAGTTTTTTCTTCTTCTTCATGGCTAGAGCCAAGGGCTTGAAACCCTGTCTGCTGAGGATGCCAACTTCTTTTTTACTGAGTCCTCAGTCCTCAGTCCTCAGTCCTCAGTCCTCAGTCCTCAGTCCTCAGTCCTCAGTCCTCAGTCCTCAGTCCTCAGTCCTCAGTCCTCAGTCCTCAGTCCTCAGTCCTCAGTCCTCAGTCCTCAGTCCTCAGTCCTCAGCCCTCAGTCCTCACTCCTGAAGAGTTTTTCGCTCAAAAGGCAAAAGGCAAAAGTAAAAATTTTTACTTTTGCCTTTTATAGACCCTAGACTTTAGTTGAGCGACGACGAGAGGGCTTATTTTCTCGCCTCTCCCGATCTTGGCGACGGCGATCGCGCCATTCGATCAGCGTCAGATAGATAATACCCCCAGAAACCAATATCAACAGGCCGAAGGTAGAAAAAGCCAGAACAGTCAGAACAGAAGTTTCCACAATGCTTCTAGAAGCCGTTACGACCCCAAATGACCATTGAAATCGACCAAGTAAACAGAACCAAAACTGAAACCCAACCCAGCGTCAAAATATCCATAGTTGTATGTAAAGATAAATGCCCAATCATCACTCCAGCGCCTATCATAATTCAATTTGAGGCATCTATGGCAGACCTCGGCGAATGACGAGGTTGCCAAAAAAACCTTTAACTGAACTAGGAGCGATTTTCACAGGATATTGCACGAGATGGTTGATCGGCTTGAGCGAATAGAATCTATCAAGGCAGGAACTGTTGCTGCTTTGTCTTTTTTCCTGGGTTATGGCATTGCTACCCTGAGCAATATTCTCGTGCTGTCGGAGCAGTTTGAGACACTTGCCAATCTAAAAGTCACGAATGGCGTTCACTTTCTAGTGAGTATGGCGATCGCTCTTTTGAGCGGTTTTCTGTTTGGCGTCACCTACCGCTATATTATTCGAGAAGACCCCAATCCACACCTCAGGACTGGCGCAGTGTTTGCCTTTGGGTTGGTGCGGGGATTAGGGCAAGTGGAGGCTGGGTTAAATTTCCCCGATGCCTTCTGGTCTTTTGGGATTCTGGGAGGAGAGAGTATTTTGCTATTTGCGATCGCTCGTCTCCTCCTCGACTGGACAATTCAGCTAGGCTGGGTAAAACCGTTTAAGTCAAGCTAAATTCCGCAAACTCTGGTTGCCCATACATCATATTTCGGTCAACCGCTGAGAGGATTTTCTGGTTCGCAGCATCAGAAATAAGACACTGGCAAGTCAACTGCGCGACATCCGCGCGATGAATCGTCCCCGCAACTCGCGGATCTTCCGTCAAAACTCCATTGCCAGTTGCCGGTTCAGACTTCAATCCGCCGGGGCGGATAATAGTGTAAGTCAATCCGCTGTCAATCAGATACTTCTCGGCTTTCTCCTTTTCAATTAACACTGGCTTCAGCGTTTCTAAAGCTTGTGGAGGGATAGCCCCGACACTATCTCCACTTCCAATCGAAGAAATGAGAATAAACTTTTTTACCCCTGCTTTCACAGCAGCGTCAATAAGATTTTTGTTCCCCAAAAAATCAGCTCTTTCGCCGTCTTTGGGTAAACCGCCGATGGTGCTAATCGCAGCATGAATCGGTTCATCTCCTAAGATTGCCTGCTCAACTTCGGCAACATTTAAAGCGTCTCCCATCACTCCTTTAATTCCCATCGCTTCCAATTCGGCAGCAGATGCTGGCGATCGCAACAATGCCTTCACCTTCTGGTTTTCCTGTATTAAGTAGTTGGCAATTTCTCGACCAACGCCCCGACTGGCACCCGCTAGAAAAATATAGGATTCACTTGTCATCTTAAATTTCTTACTGTCCTAACTTGATATTTCATATTTTGCCGTAATTAGGGCGAAGAAAAAATGTAAAATTCCCAAACCTATTCTTCAATTTTGCATTTTTAATTTTTAATTTTTAATCTTCTCCTTGCCACCATCACCAGCCAAGATTGAGCCTCACAGGGCAATCCTGGGGGACGATAGTAGTGGTGGAGAATCTCAAAATCAGCTTGTTCTAGACAAGGTGCTAAAGTTTCATATTCCCACCCGGAAACAAAGCGATAGCCGGTTGGACGAACGCTATATCCCTCGCTATCTCCACGACAAATAGAAATAATAATTGCGCCGCCAGGAACCAGCGTTTGATGCAAATCCTTCAATACCTTCACCATTTGGGAATGAGGAACGTGAAGTAGCGATGCATTCGCAAAAATCCCATCAAAGGTTTCTGGCGGCAGATCGAGATTGAAAAACGACTGCTGCCAAACCTCACAATCCGCAGCCTGTCGTGCCATTTCCACAAACGCAGGCGTTGCATCCAAGCCAATCACAGTATGCCCTTGGCGTTTGAATACCAGCAAATCTCGTCCGGGACCACAGCCTAGATCGAGGATTTTACCCGGATTTTTAGGCATCGCCGCTACCAAGGCATCACGATTTTGGGAAACATCGTGATCCCAAGTGCCCTCCCGAAACGATTCTGCTGTCGCTTGGTACTCTGCAATAGTCAGTTGCTCGTGTTCCTGCATCCTTCGCCTTGCTCAAACTTACTAGAATCTTACTATTCTCTATTTCCTCGTATTCTCTGTACCTCTGTGGTTTAAATTATGTTTCCTGGAGAAGTATTCGCTAACACCGCCGATTTTGACACTGGGATTCGCCATCTGTTGCCACGCTATGACGAAATGCTGGATGCGATTGCCTTTTGTCTACCCTCTACAACCAAAGCCATCCTGGAACTCGGCTGCGGTACCGGCGAACTCAGTTTAAAAATCCTCAACCGCTGTCCTGATGCCCAACTGGTTGCCGTAGATTACTCTCCTCGGATGATTCAGTTTGCACAAAAGAAAATCCACGCAGCAGGCTATGCAGACAGGTGGACAGGAATTGAAGCCGACTTCGGAGACTGGGCAAATCATGCGCGATCGCTAGGAGAAAGTTTTGATGCCTGTGTCTCATCCCTGGCAATTCACCATCTCTCCGACGAAATGAAGTTGAAATTATTTCAGCGGATTGGTGAAAGCCTCAACCCAGGCGGCGTCTTTTGGAACGCAGATCCCATCCTGCCAGAATCACCAGAGATGCAGGAAATTTACCAAGCGGCGCGGGAAGAATGGACATTGCAGCAAGGAACAACGCTGGCAGAAATTCGCGACAAAATTGGTAAGAGCAATCCTCAAGGTTACTCTAGTCAAGATCAATTAGCGACTCTAACCTCCCACTTAGAAATGCTGACAAATTCTGGGTTTACTACAGTGGCTATTCCTTGGAAATATTACGGTTTAGCCGTATTTGGCGGCTTTCTAGGATAAGCTTTTAACCCCAATTTATCGTTGGAAATCCTTATCTAACCCTGTGAATGTGAGAAAAAAATATGGTAAATCATGCCAATTCGGCAGCATTTTACCTTCTCGTCTTCGTGGTTTTAAAAACAATTTTTGAACTACGAAGACACAAATCACGCGAAGAAAACCCTCGTCTTTCAACTCGCACATTGAGTGCGGTAGCAATCCCAATCCTACTGCTGTAATGCTTGAGTGCCTTTCTCTGCCAAAATTGCTGAAGATAGGGCTGAACGTTTACTTAAGGAAAATAGGTAAGGAAATTTTATCTTTTTTGTTAGCTCATACAACAGGATTGGTAATATTAGACTAAAAATAGTTACCAGAATGATATGTAAAACCACATGATTGATGTGAAGACCTTTTTGGAGGAATATTCGAGTCGCTCCCATTGCTAACATATGAGCTAAATAAATGGGCATCGATAAAAAACCCAGGTAGCGAATAATATCTAATTTTTTGGTTTCTGCTAAGTAGAAAGATATGCCTAGGGTAACTATGATTCCTCCAGATGCCATAAAAAATCTAGTTCCTGGTTGTTCGCTTAAACCAAATTGTAAAAGTGTCATTTGAAAGATGACAAATATCAGCGCGATCGCGCCAATTTGTTGCTTGTTCAATTTATACAAGGTACTCGGAATGTTTTTCAAGTCATTCTGCAACCAGCGTGCCACAATTGCCCCAATGACGAAAAATACAAACATACTCATGAATTTAGTCAGAATTTCGCTAGGTGCATAGGGATTTAGCAAGTAAAGTAAAATAGAAAGAGAAAACAATACATATAAATTGATAAATTTTTGAGCGATCGCAAAGACTAAATAAGACGCAAATAAAACATATAAAAACCAAAGAGTAATTAAAGGAATGGGGTTAAAAGCCATGTAAAATGGTAAATTTTTAAACTGCAATTTAATGGGATTATTCGTGTAGGTTGACATCAAAACCAAAATACTACCTTGGATAACAGACCAAAGTAAGTAGGGATACACAATTGTATTGAATTTATCCCCCCAGAATTTCTTGTTACCCTTTAATAAGCTTTTTTCTACAAATAAACCGGAAAGAAAAAAGAAAAGTGGCATATGAAAGCTAGAAATAAAATTAAAAGAGTAATCATGAAATAAATCATGCATTCCCATTCCAGCATTTTTTAAATTGGTCAAAACATGGACATAGACAACTAAAATGATGCCAATGCCTTTAGCATAATCAATCCAGTCAAGTCTACTGCTTGATAACGGTTCCGGCTTGCTTGGTAAAATTTGTAATTCTTCGACAGGCTTCATAATCTTGGTAGTTCCCCTTAATTGCAGTGCTGCATGATTAGTGGAACCAGCGATGCCTGTTTTATAAAGTCAAGGATATAGCTTCCGTAAAGACTACAGAAATCCGATATTTCCGTTGTCATGCTACGTGCAACTACTTTGCAAGTTCCGCAGCGAGTCAGACGAAAAAATCAACCCTTAGCTAGATTTGGGCAGACACACCTTCAGGTAGCAGCACTTCTAAACTACTATCTTCATCTGGATAGTAGAGAGAGGTCAGCCCAAAGATAGATTTTTTTGCGAAGGAAGTATGTAACTTATAACGTGGAACGAGCCAATAAGCACTCCCAGCCAGTACCCTCGTATCCAAAATGGAAGCTTTCGGGATGCAGAATTTCGGCTAAGATTTCCAGGGAATCTACCAAACGGGGGCCGGGACGGTTGAAGTAGGCGTTGCCATCGGTGATGTAAACCCTGCCGGTTTGTACCGCTTGCAAGCTTTGCCATTCGGGACGTTGGAGTAGCGGCATTGCCTCAGCACGAGTGCGGTTTAAATCGAAGCCACAGGGCATGAAGATGATGGCGGTGGGGTTAGAGGTGGCGATCGCTTCCCACTTCAACCACGGCGAATGTTCACCCTCAACACCGAACAGAGATTGACCTCCAGCCATTTTGACTAATTCAGGAATCCAATTTCCCGCTGCCATCAGGGGATCGATCCACTCGATACAGGCAACTGTAGGACGGGCGCTGTCAGGAAGTGCTTGCGTCTTTTGCACGCAAGCGTCGATGCGAGACTGTAACCCAGCTAGCACGGGTGGCGCAGCGATACCCAAGGCATCAGCGACTCGTTGAATATCTGCCCAGACATCGCTTAAAAAATTAGGCTGTAAGGAAATAATCTGCGGCTGAGAGTGCGTGAGCGTAGCAACCGCTTGCTCGACTTCTGAGAGGCTGACAGCACAGACTTCACACTGAGCTTGAGTCAAAATATGGGTGGGTTGCAGCTGTTCCAGAACGTCGGTTTTGACTTGGTAAACGCTCAACGCAGATTGCAACAAATCTGTAACGCGATCGTGAATTTCCGGACTGGTGCCTTCGGGGTTAAATTTGGGCTGGGTGCAGACGGGCAAATTTTGGATTTCTGGCGGATAGTCGCATTCATGCGATCGCCCGACAATCGCCTGAGTTAGCCCCAAGATCGCTAAAATTTCCGTAGCGCTGGGAATCAGAGAGACAATTTTTAGGTTTGAATGAGTCACTTTTCCAACTCCTTTAGCAGCCTCGATCGAGAACTCATCATCAATTCTTGCTATCAAACAGTTCCAGGATGGCGCTGACGCCGTTAAAGAAAACAGCTCCTTTGGTTAGGGCTAAACCACGAATATGCCTCAATCTCATTCTCGTCTACTTTCTTTCCTGCAAATCGCGTCTCCAGCTGCGATCGCGATCGCGTTTCCACTTGGCTGTTTGGTGATGCTCGATTGGCTGTTCGAGCTTCCTTTCCTCAAGAATGTATTTCCACAGCACTCCCACAGCGACATCGGACTGGCAATCCTTGGAGTGATGAACGCGGTGGTTTTTGGCATCCTGGTTTGGTGGAATGCGAAAACATTAAAAACCATAGACTCCCAACGGCAACAAGCAGAAGAAGAACTGCGCCAACTCAATGCAGAACTGGAGGAGCGAGTCGAGCAGAGTACGGCACAATTGAGGCAAGCCAACGAACAATTGGCAAGCGAAATTGCCGAACGCAAGCAAGCAGAGGAGACACTCTCTCACCGCCAGCAGGAATTCAAAGCCGTGCTTGAAAATGCGCCCGATGCGATGATGCGTCTTGACAGACAAATGCGTTATGTATATGTCAATTCATTTGTCGAGCGGAGCACGGCAATGCCAGCGCAGGCATTCATCGGCAAGACTCCCGAACAAGCCGGCTCACCAAAAGAGTTGTGCCAGCTTTGGGAAGATACCCTGCGGATGGTTTTTGAAACAGGTCAAGAACAAGCGATTGAATTCCAGACTGTCACGGTAAACGGATTCCGCAACTTTCAATCGCGTGTGGTTCCGGAGTTTAACCAGCAAGGTGAAATCGAAACTGCCTTGGTTGTGAGCCGCGACATCAGCGATCTCAAACGCGCCGAGGCAGCTCTCCAAAAAGAACGAGAATTCTTAAAAGTATTGCTAGATAACGTAGAAGCCGGAATCGTTGCTTGTGATGCCAACGGTGTCCTGACTCTGTTTAATCAGGCTTCACGAGCCTTTCATGGCTTGCCAGAACAACCGCTTCCGGCTGAGCAGTGGGCAGAATACTACGATTTATATCTGTCCGACGGCAAAACGCCTATGAAGCGGGAAGATATCCCGCTGTTTCGAGCGTTACAAGGGGAGCATGTCCGCGATGTAGAAATGGCGATCGCCCCAAATTCAGGCAAATTTCGCACCTTACTAGCGAGCGGACAAGCATTTTTTGATTCGCAGGGAACAAAGCTGGGTGCGGTTGTTGCCATGCACGATATTACTGAGCGCAAACGAGTAGAGGAGGCACTGCGAGAAAGCGAGGAACGGCTACAGGCGATCGTAGATAATTCCACAGCGCTGATTTATCTAACGGATACTCAACACAGAATTCTGCTGATCAACCGCAGGTGTGAAGATTTGTTTGACCTGAATAAAGAGCAGACGATTGGTAAAAGCTTGTACGATATCTGGTCGAATGCGATCGCCGATGCCTTTGTCAAGAATAACCAAAAGGTACTCGCAGCCCAAATTCCGATAGAAATTGAAGAAGTTGCCCCTCACGACGATGAGTTACACACCTACATTTCAATCAAGTTTCCCCTTTATGACGCTAGTGGCGTTGTTTATGCCGTTTGTGGAATTTCCACCGACATCACCGAACGCAAGCAGATAGAGGAACACATTCGCACCCTGAACGCCGATCTTGAGGAGCGAGTGAACGAGCGGACAGCAGAGCTAAGGCTGATCAACCAAGCATTGCAAAGTGAAATCAGCGAGCGTCAGCGCGCAGAAGAAGAACGCGCCCAACTCTTGCTCCGCGAACAGGAAGCTCGTGAATTAGCCGAAGCAAGCGAACAGCGCTATCGCTTTCTCGCTGAATCCATCCCGCAGATAGTCTGGACTGTAGACTCAGATAGTGATTTCGATTACGTCAATCAGCGCTGGGTTGATTACAGCGGATTAACCCTCTCACAAAGCCAGGGTGACGGATGGTTCTCTGTCCTACATCCGGACGATCGGCTGGTGTCGATACAGCGGTGCCATCAATCTGCGGAGGCGGGCGAGAGTTACGAAATCGAAAATCGCTTCAAACGGGCTGCGGACGGACAATATCGCTGGCACCTAACTCGCGCAGTGCCGATGAAAGATCCTACCGGACGAATCGTTAAGTGGTTCGGCACCTGCACAGACATCGACGACCAGAAACATACGGCGGAGGCGCTGCGAGAAAGCGAGGCGCGGTTGCAGGCGATTCTAGATAACATTCCGGCAGTTATCTATCTCAAGGACACTGAGGGCAAGTTTATTTTTATTAATCACCAGTTTGAAATTCTTTTTCATATTGATGGAGAAAAGGTTAAAAGCAAGACTGATTACGATCTCTTCCCCAAAGAAATGGCGGATGTATTTCGGGCGAACGATCGAAAGGTACTCGAAGCCAGAACTGCTGTGGAGTGGGAAGAAGTTGTGCCTCAAGATGACGGACTACACACGTACATTTCGACTAAGTTTCCCCTGTGCGACGCGGCTGGAGTTCCTTATGGAGTTTGCGGCATCTCCACCGACATCACCAAACGCAAACGAGCCGAGGAGGCATTACAAGAAAGCGAAGCTCGGTTTAGGCGCGTCGTTGAATCCAACATGATTGGGATTCTCTTCTGGGATGTGTCAGGTAACGTTACAGAAGCCAACAACGCCTTCTTAGAGATGGTCGGGTACACGCGGGAGGATCTGCTTTTAGGGAAAGTGGATTGGAAAAAGATGACTCCTGTGGAATATAACTATCTCGATGAAAAGGGCATCCAGGAGCTAGCCGTGACTGGGATTTGTAGCCCCTTTGAGAAGGAATATCTTCGTAAAGATGGCAGCCGTATCCCTATTTTGATCGGCGGTGCGACCCTGGAAGGACATCAAGATAAAGGTGTGTGCTTTGTCATTGACATCACTGAGCGTAAGCGGATGGAGGAGGCTCTCTTCAAACAAGCACAGGAACTCGCTCGTTCTAATGCGGAACTGGAACAATTCGCTTATGTAGCTTCCCATGACTTGCAGGAACCGCTGCGAATGGTTGCCAGCTACACCCAGCTTCTGTCTCGGCGCTACAAAGGGAGACTGGATGAGGACGCCGACGATTTTATTGATTTTGCCGTCGATGGTGCGAACCGGATGCAACGGCTGATTCAAGATTTGTTGGAGTATTCGCGCCTGGGAACGCGAAGTCGGGAATTTGAGATGGTGGATTGCGATCGCTCTTTTGAGGAAGCGATCGCCAATCTGCAAATTGCGATCGCCGAAAATAATGCCACCATTACCCGCGATCCCCTACCCTCGGTGAGGGGGGATGCGACTCAAATCGGGCAGCTGTTACAGAACTTAATTGGGAATGGAATCAAGTTTCGTAAAGATGCCCCCCCCCAGGTTCACGTTTCCGCTCAAACAAGCGAAAATGAATGGGTCTTCTCAGTCCGCGATAACGGTATTGGGATTGCCCCAGCTCATCAAGCACGAATTTTTGTCATTTTTCAACGTTTGCACGCACGCGAAACCTATCCTGGTAACGGAATTGGTTTAGCTATCTGCAAAAAAATCGTCGATCGACACGGTGGGCGGATCTGGGTGGATTCTGAATGGGGACAGGGAAGTGTATTCTACTTTACAATTCCCAGAACAGGAGAGAACCCAAGGTGAATCTGGGTAATAGACCCGTAGAAATCCTGCTAGTTGAAGACAATGAGGGTGATATTCGGCTCACCCAAGAAGCATTTAGAGACAGTCAGGTTGGGAATCACCTGAATGTTGTCCGGGATGGTGTTGAAGCGATCGCTTTCCTCAAAAGAGAAGAAAAGTATGCCAATGCCGTTCGTCCCGATATTATCCTCCTTGACCTCAATTTACCGAAGCGCAACGGTATTGAAGTGTTGGCAGAAATCAAGCAGGATGACCAGCTTAAAAGGATTCCTGTCATTGTTCTGACCTCCTCCCAAGCCGAACCAGATATTCTCAGCAGCTACGATTTACATGCCAACTGTTTCATCAGTAAGCCGATTGACCTAGATCGGTTCCTGCGGGTGGTGCAGTCAATCGAGGACTTCTGGCTCACCATCGTCAAACTCCCCCCAGAATAGAAAAAGCGAACCAAAAAATATTTTTCTGCTCACTTTAAATTTCTCCTAGATTGGGCTTACAATGATAGTTTTGGTTAAAGTCTGAAGGGTACACAAGAGGAAGCTATATGTCCCGATATCGAGGCCCACGCCTCAGAATTGTGCGTCGCTTGGGCGATCTGCCCGGTTTAACTCGCAAATCAGCCCGCCGTGCATATCCACCAGGACAGCATGGTCAAGCCCGGAAGAAGCGCTCAGAGTATGCTGTCCGCCTAGAGGAAAAGCAGAAACTCCGCTTCAATTATGGCTTAAGTGAAAAGCAGCTGCTGCGTTACGTGCGGAAGGCACGTCGCGCCACGGGTTCCACGGGTCAAGCACTGCTGCAACTGTTGGAAATGCGTCTGGATAACACCGTTTTCCGGATGGGGATGGCTCCCACGATTCCTGGGGCGCGTCAGCTAGTCAATCACGGTCATGTGTTGGTGAATGGTCGTGCGGTGAATATTCCCAGCTATCAGTGCCGTCCGGGAGAGGTCATCAGTGTCCGCGATAAGGAAGGATCTCGCCGGTTAGTGCAACAGAACCTGGAATATCCAGGTTTGGCAAATATGCCCAGCCATCTAGAGTTTGACAAAACCAAGATGACTGGCAGAGTCAACGGCGTGATTGAGCGCGAATGGATCGCGCTGCAAATCAACGAACTGCTGGTGGTTGAGTACTACTCACGCCAAGCTTAAGATAGTTTTGAGTTTTGAGTTTTGAATAATTCAGGACTCATTCAAAACTCAAAATTATTTTTTAGCCCCCAATTTGCGACATGGTGCGGCTATACGCACCAGTCGTGCCAGCATCTCTCTGCTTATAGTTAATCTCTGGTTTCATTAACAGCAATTGCTGCACTTGATTGCGGAGTTCGGCTGTATTAACACTGGCGCGGAGGGCGGTTTTTAGGTCAATTTGACCCGTCTCATTCAGCAGACAGGGACGCAACCAGCCATCCGCAGATAGACGCATCCGGTTACAGCGATCGCAAAAACACTCGGACATCTGACTAATAAATCCTAGCGTCCCTTTGGCTCCGGGAATCTGGAAGACATCGGCGGGACCGTTACCCCGAACAAAAGATTCTGTCAAGCCAAAGATGTCGTGGATGCGTTGGCGCAAATCGGCGGATGCCACCCAACCATTTCCGACAAATAATTGATCGTTGCCAATTGGCATAAACTCAATAAACCGGACGTGCCATTGCCGGTCAATTGTTAACGCAGCCAGATCCAGCACTTCTTGGTCGTTCACGCCGGGAATGACCACCACATTCAGCTTCAGGGGATCGAACCCGACGCGATGGGCGGCTTGAATTCCGTCCCAAACTTTCTGCCACTGAGAACGACCGCGATTGCCGATAATTTTGTCAAAGGTTTCGGAATTGAGCGAATCCAGACTGATATTCAGGCGTCGCAACCCGGCGTCGTAGAGTTGTTGGGCGATTGGGGCGAGTAAAAACCCGTTGGTAGTCATTGAGAGGTCTTGCGTTTCCGGCAGGGACGCGATCGCCTCCACCAACTCCACCACCCGCGGACGCAGTAGCGGTTCGCCCCCAGTTAGACGAAATCGAGTAAATCCTACCGGGATAAATACCTCTTCGATCAGGGTGAGCAATTCTTCATCAGTTAACAGCTGTTGCTGCAAAATGTAGTCAAGCTCAGCACCCTCCGGCATACAGTACTGACACCGGAAATTGCAGCGGTCAATTAAGCTAATCCGAAGGTAGTCTACCTGATTCATGTTTTTTTTGGGGTTGATGAGAACACCAACCCCTAACCCCTACCCTTATTCTGATCCATTTGTCAGTGGATCTACAGTAATTGGGGCCCGAAGCGGTACAAGTTGCAGTTTCGGCGAAATGAGCGATCGCCAAACCTTCCGAATCGGATGACTGCGATGCTCCTTGACAAAGACTAAAGGCAGGATAGCCACAAGTCGTAAAACAGCAGACAGAGCAAACACGGTTGGCAAGCCACCGAAATTGTCCAACTCAGCCAGAAATCCCCCGACAGTCGTTCCCAGTGCGCCACTGACACCCGCAACCGCCGCAGCGATCGCAAAGTAAGCAGATTGATGGCGTCCTGCTGCCACAGCCATTTGCAAATTGTTGGTACACAAGTCAATCGCTGCCCAGGTGCCACCCATGAACAGGTGTAAAAGCGGGAACCAAACCCAAACCGAAACTGGGTCAGCTCCCAGCCCCAGCCAGAGTAAAGGTGTCAGTGCTGCCAACACCCCCACAAATACCAGAAGTGGACGATTCCCAATTCGGTCTGCCAGCTTCCCCCATACCACCATCATTACCAAGGTAGCCGCCGCCGTTAAGCTGCTATAGAGCGTTACCCAGCTGACATCGATATTCAGGTTGTCCAGCAGATAGAGACCGAAGAAAGGAGTGCAGATATTAACCGCAAATGCCCAAAAGCTAAAGTAAAGCAGAAACCTGACAAAATTGCCATTTTTGAGCAGAGCGATCGCAGTTCCCCAACGCTCAGTTTCCCCTGCCTCGTCAGCAGTGCCGTGCTGCGTCTGGGGATTCACATCCACCATGAAAAACTGACAGCCCAAACTAATTAACCCAATGATCACTCCCAAGAACAAGACCACACCGTATCCCTGAAGCGGCCCGCCAGGCCAAACCGACACGGCTAGACCGAGCAGGGGTACGGAGAGCAGAGTGGTCAAGCTGATAGCACTGTTGCGAAAGCCAAAATATCGCCCCCGCAACTGTTCCGGAACCAACGCCGCCATCCAGCTGAGCCAGTTAGCACTGCCCAAGCTGCCAATGATATTGGTTGCCAAGACGATTGCTAATGTCCAGCTGACCAGGTTGGGCGAATTCGTTGGGTGCCAGCAACTCCAACCAATTCCCGCCACTAAAATTAGCCACAGCAGCCGCGACGGGCCGTAGATCCAGACATTAAACCAGTGGCGACTGATGGTTCGTTCTGACAGATACGCTCCCAGTGGTTGCAGCAAATTCACCAGCATGGGGACGGACGACAACATCCCAATCTCCATTGGGCTTGCACCTAATTGGAGTAAGAAATTACTGAGCAGGACGCCGCCGGTAATGCCGCCAAACACGACAGCAAAGACAGCATCCCAAGTAGACGCTTTTAGGCTAGACCGAATTACCGGTTTGGAAAGTTTGGAAGGTGAATTGGAAGAAACTACCAGCGGGGAAGCGGCGGGAGTTTCTAAAACCTCCAAAGCTGGAAGAGATACGGTTTCAGCTGGGACTTGCAACGGTAAACTCCTCGACTGGTTTAGATAGGCTGGAATAGGGAACCACTGACTTTGTCTCTATTAAAGAACCCTCTTGCCGACAGCACGGACGACAGCCTTGTCTGTCTTGGCTCGAAGATGGACGTTTTAGAAGGATAGACTGAGAATTCTAGGTTGGGCAGCTTCCCGCAGTCAGATAACTTTCTCAATCCTTTGAAACAAACATTCAAAATAATTAAATCTCTCTGCCGCTAGTTAATAAATGGTAGCAATTGTGTATCAGACCAGTGGACGTAAAACCAATACATCTTCACTTAACCTTTCCCCTAGAAAACGCTGATTTCGTGGTTTCCCCTGGCCTTGTAAGGAAGGATTCAGGGGTTAGATTTGTCTGAGTGGAGGAAAAATTGAGCGCCAAACTTTTCTCCCTTAAACATCCCTTTCCCACTTTTTCTACCCAAAGACGGACTGGCGAGTAACAGCACTTGAAATCTCGGTTCTCTTCGTCAGAGTAGAGTCGCTGCCTCTTCTAGGGTTCCCAAGAAACCTCAGTGAATATCTACAAGCCGGTTAATGAATTGCTCGAACTGCCATTGTCCAAAGCCTTTTCTTTCAGAAAACGGCGATTTCAGTAGTCTTTTGAGAATTTGTAACCAGTATCATCTCTATATCAGGGCGCAGGAGAACCGATTTAAACCGCCAAGACATCGTTGGTACCCTTTAGGGGTGCCTAACCAAAAATCATCGCATCTGCCAAAAGAGAGGGGAGCTGAAGTGCATGGCAAACAAGCAACAGCGAGCTTTACTCAAGCAAGGAGTAGAAGCTTGGAATAAGTGGCGTAAATTGAGTCCGGGAATCCCGCCAAATTTAATTGGAGTCGATTTACGCCAGGAAGATTTGGGTGGAGTTAACCTGGCGGGGGCGTCTCTGTGCAGTGCTGACCTGAGTGGAGCCAATCTGATGCAGGCATCTCTGCATCGAACAGACCTTCGGGGTGCGGATTTGAGGGGAGCATCCCTGAGTAAAGCGGACTTGTCAGAGGCAGATATCACTGAAGCTAATCTCAGCGAAGCCTACCTCTTTGAGGCGAACCTGAGCCGAGTAAACCTTGAAGGTGCAGATATGCACTGGGTCTACCTGGGTAAAGCTGATTTGTCTGGGGCGAATTTGGTTGGGGCGAACCTTAGAGAGGTAGATATGCGGGGAGCCAATCTAATCGGGGCGAACCTCCGCGAGGCGGATTTGTTTAAAGCGAATCTAATTGGGGCGGATTTACAAGGAGCCGATCTGCGCGGGACGAATTTGGGTGAGGCTAACTTAATGGGGGCAAGGTTGCTCAAGACTAACTTTGAGAATGCAAACCTAGAGGGTTGTTTAGTTTATGGGATTTCGTCTTGGGGGTTAAAGTTGGAAGGAGCCAACCAGTCAAATTTGGTGATTACTCCGCCAGATTATCCAGCGATCGCACTGGATAATCTGGAAGTGGCGACATTTATGTACTTGTTGCTGAATCACCAGAAAATCCGCGAGGTTTTTCCCTCAATAGCCTCCAATATCGTGCCGATCTTGGGCAGCTTCAAAGCAGATGGGCGGAAAGATTTATTGGAGGGGCTTCGCAATGCCCTTCGCCAACATGACTATTTGCCTTTGTCGGTGGAGTTGGAAAAAGCAGCGACGCCTGAACTCGCAGAGGCAATCTCCACCGTAGTTGGGATGGCGAAGTTTATGATTGTGGATTTCACGGACGCTAGCAGCATCCCCCAAGAATTACTGAAAATTCTCCAGGGTATCCCTTTGGTGCCGGTGCAACCGTTAGTACAAGTGGATAGCGTGGATAGCAAAGAGATAGCTGTGTTGAAGGAGTTTCAGGAATATCCTTACGCTCAACCCATTTACCAGTATCAGAATCTTGAAGATGCGATCGCTTCTGTAGAAGAAAAAATTATTGCCCCTGCTGAGGCAAAGGCGAATGATTTACTGAGCGGACGTTAGGGATGCCAATCCCTTACCTCTACGATGGCTGACGCTGATTTGATTGTTTGCTGAAATCGCCATCTTGCTTAGAATGTCTTCCGTAACTACGGAAACGGGGTTCGTAGCTAAAACTACAAACTACCGTCTCTATTGGCATGGCACACCTGGTAAGTTTTTCCGGAATTTGCGGGCGCGTGTCGAAAAAAACTGGCAAGGCTCTTGACAAAGCTCTGCTTACTTCGGCGGAAACTGAGTTTTAATTTTACCGAGTAGTTTTTCTAGAATTGCGTACCGAGCGGATGAGCGATCGCGAAGCCGATAACAAAGCGATTAAACTGACAAATGTTTTTCACCTTATCTAAGAGCGGCTAAAAAGCAATCACAGTATGCTTTTTAGCCTAAATAAAACCCTTGGCAGTATCGCTAAATGCGATCGCTTTTCCCCTCTTCTTCTGGTGTGCCCCCGTAATCTCACGTAGTTCAAAACAAAAGCCTTTTTTGTTGTTTTACATATTATGTCATTCTTGTCTGTATGCTTAGTAACATTTATGGCGAATTTTATCTTTAAGCTCAGTAAATATACTACTTGTTTAAAGATTGTGTAAATATGTACTCTTAATGGTAGTCAGACTCAAGGCGTATTCCTTAAGATATAGATCATCAAATTAAACCATTTACGTGTAATTACGTAGTTACTTAATTTGTTAAATCCAAAATCACAAAAATTAGCTGCCTGCAAAAGCGTAAAGTCGCTGGTCGCAATCACTTGAAGTATGTTTGGATATCTGAGTTCAAGTCCTGAATGTTTCTGAATTTAGAGAGGATTTATGGAAAGCTATATGGTAAAAAACAACATAGATTTTAAAACAAACCCGACAGGAATTGAAATTGAAACCCGGTTGAAAAATCGGACAAATAAGCAACAATTGGATCTGCTCAGACAAGGAGTGAAAGCCTGGAATGAGGAAAGACAACAGAATCCTCAAATCCGACCAGACCTAAAGATGGCTAACCTTAAACGAGTCAACCTCAGCACAGCCAATCTCAGCGGGGCAGACCTCTCCTTAGTCAACTTCAGCGGGGCTAATCTGACCTCGGCTAACCTGAGCGGAGCCAACCTTAGCAGAGCCAACCTCAGCGGGGCAGACTTGAGATGGGCAGACCTCAGCGGCGCACTCCTAGATGGGACAGACCTCAATGGCGCACTCTTAAGTGCTGCCAATCTCAGCAAGGCAAAATTCAACAAAACCAACTTAAAAAGGGCAGTCCTCAGCGGAAGCAACTTGAGCAATTCAGAAATCAGTGAAGCCAACTTCAGTGGGGCAGACCTGAGATGGGCAAACCTGAGACGAGCAGTCGTCAGCGTGGCAGACTTCCGCAAGACAGACCTGAGATGGGCAAACTTGAGTGAGGCTCAGGTGGTGCGGACAAATCTAGAGGGAGCCAACCTTGAGGAGTGTTCAATTTATGGGATTTCCACTTTGGGATTAAAACTGAAGGGAGCCAAGCAGTTGAGCCTAGTCATCACTACTTTTGGCGAACCCGCGATCGCAGTGGACAATCTGGAAGTTGCCGAGTTTATCAGTCGGCTGCTCAACACTCAAAAAATCCCCCATTTTAATAACACTATCTCTTCTAAAGTCATACTGGTTCTGGGTCGCTGCACCCAGGAGCGCAAGCCAATCTTGGATGCACTTCGCAAATATAACTATTTGCCGGTGGTTATAGACTGCGAGACATCGACAAGTAAAGACCTGACGGAAACCATCTCGACGCTGGCTCAAATTTCGCGGTTCATCATTGCCGATCTCACCGATCCTAGAAGTATTCCTCAAGAATTGCACGCCATTATTCCCAATCTGCAATCGGTGCCGGTGCAGCCATTGCTACATACTTCAGCCCAGAAAGAATACGCGATGTTTGAAGATTTCCAACGCTATCCTTGGGTGTTGGAAACATATTGGTATAACGCTTTTGAGGAAGCGATCGCCTCTTTTAAGAACAAAGTCATTGTCCCTGCTGAAGCGAAGGCAAGGGCTTTATTAGGCGGTTGATTGAGATCGGTGGCAACTTGCGATAACAATCATTGATCGATCGTTATCTTCTACCTGATACCTTACCCCTGCACGATGATTGCAGGGGTTTTACTGCCTATGATGCTTGTTGACGCAGTTTTTCGACATACTGCTCAAACTCTTGCTCAGAAACATAATCTATTTCCCCGTCTCCCAAAGTAATCTTTGAAAGATACTGCATTGCACGCTTAAACTCGCCAGTATCCCACTCATAGGCAAGAACATCCATGCCCCCGTCTTCCGTCTCGATAGCTTTAACGGGTCGATCTCCTACAATGCAGTAGAGTGGTAAGTCCATAATATGATGATCCGCTAGTTAACTTGATTCGCTGCTTGTACCGATTCTATTGAGTGCATACCGACATTACTTTGAGTTATCCAGTCAATGTCAATCATCCACCCGCGTTAGCTAAAGCCTGATCGTAAAGTGCTTTTGCTTCTGCATTAAGCTGATCAATTTTTGCTTTTTCTTCTGAGCTTAAAGCCCGATCGGCTGTTTGAGCTGCTGCCTCTATTTTCCGAACCTCTTCGTATATTTTATGCCCTGCACCTGACTTAACCTCTAGAATTTGGGTTAGATGGAGTTGCAATTCCGCAATATGACCATTTGATAGCTGAACGTTTAGAAGAATATCGCGATAGCCAGCTGGGGTAGGTTGTGCAAAGCGATTCTTTTCTCGCACCAGCGTTAAATTTCTATTGCAGACATCTAGCCCACCCATTAAGCCAGGAAATGACTTGTAAACTATAGAACCGCGTGCAATATCTACTAATTTAGAAACATCCCCCTTGTAATCAGCCATTGTTTTCTCCATTGCTCGTTCTCGCCCTTTTAAGGCTTGAGGTAGCTTTGCCACCCCAGAGGTCTCACTGGCAATTTGAGTGACTTTTTCGTACAGTTCCGGTTGAGCTTCTTCTGCTTGTTTGTAGAGTTTGTCTAAATCTCCTGCCACATCTCCACTAAATCCTGCTGTTGACTGTGCAGGACTTTGATCGCCTTGGCGCTGAATAACGGACTTTTGCTGCGGTTGCAGCGATCGCTGTACTGCACTACCATTCTGCTGAACAACGTGCGTCAACTCGTGGGCAATCAACTCCTGCCCACCCCGGCTTCCCGGCTCATACGCTCCCGCCCGGAAGAAAATATCTTGCCCAGTCGTAAATGCCTTTGCCTGGATTGAGCGATTCAACTGGTTAGATTGAGCATCCGTATGAATCTTCACCCCGCTGAAGTCAGCCCCAAACGCCTGCTCCATCGGTTCGCGAATACTCTGCGCCAGTGGCTGTCCGCTTCCTCGTGCCTGTTGGATGCTTGCTTCAAGATCCGGTGAGGCGGGTTTCCCATCCTCACTAGACTGACACTGTATCATCGGCTTCATCTGGAGTTCTTTTTCTTCTTCCTCTTCTGGCATCACCTCGCGTTGCAGGGTGGGTACATCCAACTTTCTCATCAATTTGTTTTGATGATTCGGGATTCCCTGTTGATGCATCGCGTTGGAGCTTTGCACCATGCCCGCTTTTATGGTTTGAGCCAACTGACTTTCGGGCTGGCTAATATCCCTTCCATAACTCGGCATCGGTGCATGAAGCCGCTGCACCACTTCTGCTGCTGTCTTGTCTGCTTCCTGTTCGTATTTATCCCCTGGCTCTCCAATCGTGAGTTTCGGTTGAATCGGTGGCGGTGTTGAGCTGTTAGGAGCAGATATAGAGATATTGGCGAAATTGTGACCAAAGCGCTGGGCACTTTCCAGTTGTGCCTGTAGGTTTGGTGTTTCGTGAGTTTGGGGTTTCTCCTGAACCGGGAAAGGGCGCGGCTTAAACTGGTTGTTGACGGGTACGAAAGTAGAATTTTGCGGAGCTTTTTGGGGGTCGTGCGATCGCGTTGCCATAGTCACAAATAACTTCTTTTATTTAGTTCAGTTAAGGAATAATTGAGAGCCATCAGGCTCATAGATAGAACCTAAGCGAGAACTCACGCTGTAAGTAGAGTATATTTACGGATTTTCTAATTTCGGAGAGTTAGATATAGCAACACAATGTAATAAATCGACTGTTGGAGAAGAAATCTATACCACCCAAATGTTGAGTTGAGAACCGTTTTTCCTAGTCAATTCGTTAAGGCGATCGCTTTAATGACCAATAACAAGCGAATGGATTCTGAAAAGACTGCCATTGCTGAATTCACGTGTACTGATGAAGTGACTCCTGAACCGGACAAAGCAGTAAGGTGAGGCGTTAACTTTGTCCGCTCCAAAAAAATATGCTTTTCTATCTTGGCTCACAACTGGGATGATTGAGCGGTTCTCACTTGTATTTAATACATCGGGAGGTTAACACAGCTAGCTCTGTGTTAACCTCCCGATGTACTGAACGCTCATTGACAACGGCTATAACGCAAAGTTGTTCTGAGCCGATTCCAGAACGGTTTGCGTCGCCACATCCAGAAATTCAATCGAAAGATTCTTGCCTAGTGCTACGGCTCGCTTCATTCCAGTCAGTAAGCACTTGACTCCGTCCCTTTTCACGGCGTTGACTGACAGCAGATCTACTACGACAGTGTCAGTTGCCAACTCCAAGGCTTGCTCTAGAGACTTGCTGAAAGCGGGGCTGGTGATACTATCTAGACAACCGCTGGGTCTTAGCACCACTGTGCTAGGGCGAATTTCCTGGCAGCTAACTTGAGCGCGGGGCTTGGTGACTGAGTTCATAATGGCTTTCATGGGATTTTCTAAAACGTGTCGTCAATCAAAGAACACAACCTATCTACAAACACATTCCAATAAAATCCCGAAGGTTCTGATGTCAAATGTCACGCTTGTCAGTGTTTGCGATCGCTATTAAACAATGATCTGTCCCCAACCCCGGTCTGGATATACATTGCCCGTGTTTGCCTGTGCCGCTGCTGTTGCCGCCTTGCGCTGGTTGCAGCAAGGAGCGTCACCGTTGGACGCCGTGCCAGTAGATTTAATTGAACCCGCCGAAACGGTGTTGATTCCGATTGAGCAGGTTGCCGGTATCGGTGAAGGGATGGCGTTAGCGATCGCTCGTAGCGATCCTGGCGATAACCTTGACCTTACCCGCAACACGCCAGTCTGGGCGCTGGTAGAAATTAAAAATCAAGGATTAAAAATTAATAATGAACAAAAAGAGTTTTTAGATCCTCCGCCCTCAGTCACGATCAAAGGCGGTGAAGGGATCGGGCGTTTGGTGAGTGCTGACGATCAACCTGCTATTTATCGTTATGCTCAGCGGCTGATCCGAGAGAATTTGGAGCGGATGCTGGAACCTGACGAGAAAATCCAGGTGACGATTATTTTGCCAGAAGGGCGTAAACTCGCTCAACGCACCTCAAATGAAGCCTTTGGGGTTGTGGAAGGACTCTCCTTACTCGGAACAAGCGGCATTTCCCAACCGCTGAGTGCCCCCGGACAACTGGAGGCTTTCCGCGAGGAACTGCAACAGAAGGCTAACTGTTTTGATTGTTTGGTGTTTTGTATCGGGGAAAATGGCTTAGATTTAGCCCAGCGGTTGGGAATCAATCCAGAAAGAATGATTAAGACAGCGAATTGGCTGGGACCATTGCTAGCATCATCAGGAGTGCAAAAAGTCAAGAATATCTTATTATTTGGCTACCACGGAAAATTGATGAAACTTGCGGGTGGGATTTTTCACACTCATCATCACTTGGCAGATGGACGTCAGGAAATTTTGACCGCTCATTGTGCGAATCTCGGTTTACCAACGCCGGTATTGCAGGCAGTTTTGAAGAGTGCCACTGCTGAAGACGCCTTGAAATACCTGCGCCAATTGGATGCAGCAGGTAGTACCGATTGGGTGGGGCAAGTTTATGGCGCGATCGCTCAAAGCATTGACAAGCGATCGCACGATTACATCCGCACTCACAGCGAACAACTCGTTACGGTCGGTTCCGTCCTGTTTGACCGCGATCGCCAAATTATCGTTAAAAGTAAAACAGGTACCTCGTTACTGTATCAAGTGTGTTAGTTTTATATGAATACACATCAACTTAATAAATAGCAATAAAGAAGTTTTTTATCTGCCGCTATTGTCAGTGGCGTAATCGAATCATGGAAGACTGGCTAATAGCAATAAACAATTAGCCAGTTTTTAATCCATTAAAGACTATCTGTACATCTGTACTCTACCTACTCAGGATAAGCCGGTGACTCTCCAGACTGAAACACCGCCTCAAATCGAGTATTTGGGGCAACTAAATCGCCAAATGATTGTGATTCTTGACTTCGGCTCTCAGTATTCTGAACTGATTGCCCGTCGGATTCGGGAAACACAAGTTTACTCGGAAGTTCTTTCCTATCGCACCACTGCCGAACAGCTACGACAGCTAAATCCCAAGGGGATTATCTTCTCTGGTGGCCCAAGTTCAGTGTATGACACGGGTGCCCCCCATTGCGATCCGGAAATATGGAACCTGGGGATTCCCGTCCTGGGAGTCTGTTACGGGATGCAGATAATGGTGCAGCAATTGGGTGGGGAAGTCACCAAAGCTGACCGGGGTGAGTATGGCAAGGCGTCGCTATTGATTGACGATCCCACAGATTTGCTCACCAATGTGGAAGATGGCACGACCATGTGGATGAGCCACGGGGACTCTGTAACCAAGATGCCGTCGGGGTTTGAAGTGTTGGCACACACGATAAATACGCCAGCCGCAGCGATCGCTCATCACGAGAAAAAGCTCTACGGAGTTCAATTCCACCCTGAAGTCGTTCACTCAATTGGGGGAATTGCCTTAATCCGTAACTTTGTCTATCACATCTGCGACTGCGAACCGACTTGGACAACCGCGGCGTTTGTTGAGGAGTCGATTCGAGAGATTCGGGCAAAAGTCGGCGATAAGCGGGTGTTGCTAGCACTTTCTGGCGGCGTTGATTCTTCCACGCTTGCCTTTTTGCTGCACAAGGCAATTGGCGACCAACTGACGTGCGTATTTATCGACCAAGGCTTCATGCGTAAGTATGAACCAGAACGGTTGGTGAAGCTGTTCCACGAGCAATTTCACATTTCTGTCGAGTATGTGCAAGCACGCGATCGCTTCCTCAATCAAATTGAAGGAATTAGCGATCCTGAAGAAAAGCGTCGCCGCATCGGGCACGAATTTATCCGCGTATTTGAAGAAGAATCTCGACGCCTTGGCCCCTTTGACTACCTTGCCCAAGGTACTCTCTACCCCGACGTGATTGAATCAGCCGACACGAACGTCGATCCCAAAAGTGGCGAACGGGTGGCAGTGAAAATTAAGAGTCATCACAACGTCGGCGGCTTGCCCAAAGACTTGCGCTTCAAGTTGATCGAACCTTTGCGAAAATTGTTCAAAGATGAAGTGCGAAAAGTCGGTCGCTCGATTGGATTGCCAGAGGAAATTGTACAGCGGCAACCCTTCCCTGGTCCCGGACTGGCGATTCGCATTTTGGGCGAAGTGACGGCAGAACGGTTAAATATCCTGCGGGATGCTGACTTAATTGTTCGTCAGGAAATTAATCGCCAGGGGATGTACCACGACTTCTGGCAAGCTTTTGCCGTGTTGCTGCCGATCCGCAGCGTAGGCGTAATGGGCGATCAGCGCACCTACGCTTACCCGATTGTCTTGCGCTTTGTTTCTAGCGAAGATGGCATGACGGCAGACTGGGCGCGTGTTCCCTACGATTTGTTGGAAACGATTTCCACCCGAATTGTGAATGAAGTTCGGGGTGTGAATCGAGTGGTTTACGATATTACTTCTAAGCCACCTGGAACTATCGAGTGGGAATAATAAAGTAGTAAGAATTTTTAACGCAAAGGTACCCAAAGGTTAGCGCCAAGGTACGCAAAGTTTAAGAGACGGAGTGAAAGCTCTGTCTCTTTTTGGCTTGAAAGAGCGGTTCAACTGGATTTTGAAATAAATTATGTTTTCTTTAACTTTTGTGGAAAACTCGTAAAATTCTGTGGAAAAGTCCCCTCATCTGTGGAAAACTACCTAGATTTTGATTCTGCTTCGTAGGTAATTTGATCGGATTGGTAAGCAGGTGGCTCGATGTGAATCAAAATTCGGACGGGGCTAAATCTTTCTTTTAGGCGGTTCTCGACTTCTTCTGTAATTTGGTGGGCAGTTTCTACATCGGTGACGTCTACAATCAAGTGCATTTCGATGAATACCTGACGCCCAACAACGCCTCTAGAAGCAATTTCGTGACAATTAATCACTCCTGGAACTTGGATGACGATCCCATGAATGGCTTCGGGCGCGATCGCCATCTCATCGACTAGCCAGGGCAAATTATCTTTAATCACGTTCCAACCACTGCGAAACACTAACAAGGCAACGGGAAAGGAGAGAATAATATCCAACCACTGAAGTTGCGGCAGATTCAATACCTGTCCTTGCCAGACGCCAATCAACCCACCCAAAACAGCAATTGTCACCCAGACATCGCTCATGGTGTGCTGGGCATCTGCAATTAAAATGGGGCTGCCTACCTGCTGCCCAACATGGCGTTCGTAGAACGTGACAAAAATATTCACGCCCAGCACAATCAGCAGCAACCACAGCTCTGAGGGGGAAATGATGACGGGTTTACCACCACCGCTGAGAATTCGCTCAATTGCCCCTTGCAGAATTTCAAAGCAGGCAATTCCTAAGAAGGCGGCAATTCCTAACGCTCCCACGCCCTCAAATTTCTGGTGTCCGTAAGGATGATCCCGATCGGGTTGGGGCGAAGAAAATCGGCTGGCAATTAATCCCAAAATGTTGTTGGCGCTATCGGTAACGCTATGCAAGGCATCCGCTAGCAAGCTGAGAGAACCCGTCCATGACCCCAGCACTGCCTTCAACATCATGACGAACAGATTGAGCAGTAGGGTAATGATTAAAACCTTACGCACTGCCGAGCGGTTATCTGCTACCACAGAATTTTCCTCACTCGCCATTTAGAGTTCAATGGCATTCAGTCTAAAGCTTGTGGCTTCACCTTGCATCTATCCTCTTGTAAATGCTGTCTGTTCTAAGTTATGAGTGATAAGTTGATTCACAATTCAAAACTCTTGATTGCTCATGTCTTCTTCAAAACTCATCCTCAACTTAGTTGAAGGTTCTGTTTCCTTCAGCTTTACGCCCCAGGCAGCCCAAGATTTACAAGGCGCGATCGCTCAATTGATGCAGAGTCTCAAAGTCATTGCAGGTGGCGGTGGCAAAACCAATCCCCAAAAACCAATGGAATATCGATACACGGGGGATGTCTTTCTAGAGATTTTCTGCAATCCTAATATCTGGCCGACTCCCTTTGCCGCTAAAGTTTTGATCTCCCTCCGAGATGACCGCATTCGCCTGACTACGGAGGCAGAACTCACTCGCTTAATTGAGGATGTTAATCAGTATTTAGAACAGATGGGCTAAAACTGGGCGGGCAAATGGTTTCTTTAGATTCTTTCTTAGGACGGATGCTACTATCCTAAGAAGTCTGCAAAATGTCCCTTTGTGTGTGCTAAATGGTAGCATTAAGACGCCAGATCCTGCGTTTGTTTACTCGCTTGGCGGAAAGCCGAAAGCTAGAAACTTAAAAGTGAGTGGTGCCGAGCGGTTATTTATCGAAAGCGATCGCTAAGGGCTGTCTAACCTTCATTCAATCTGACTGATTTATCTAATGAACTCTAATAATCTGCTGGAGTTAGTACAAAAAGGATTTCGCGTTACTTTGGGTGCAACCGCTTCTCTAGTTGAGAGCGTACAAGACACTCAAAAGCGAGAGCAAAATCTTGAGCTGTTAAAGTCAGACGTCAATCTGGTGGTTCAACAACTAGCAGAAAAAGGAGAGATTACGGAGCTTGAAGCCCGCACTTTCCTGAATTCTCTAATGGCGCAAGCCAATGATGCAGCTAGCACACAATCTTCTGGAACTCCGAGCCGCCCTGCGACAACGCCGGTGACAACGGTTGCCCAGCCAGATACGCAATTGGAGCTAGAGGAGCTAACTGCACAAATTGCTGCAATGCGAACTGAGTTAGAAAAGCTGCGCGACCCCAACTCAGGGATTTAGGTCGGGGATTGCTAGCAGCTTTATCAAAGCATTTATTAGGCTTGCTCCTAGTAGCCTATCCGAAGGTTTGTGCTGAGCAAAACGAAGGAGTTGAAGTGTTGTCACGCATCTCGGTTTGAGCAGAGATCCTGCAAAGAGATTTGCGCGATCGCAGCGCGATTGTTGATGACAACGTTACGCCAACGCTCCACAACGTTTTGCTCAGAATGGTATCTTCACTTTTTGGATAGGTCTAAGAAGCGAACTTAATTATTCGCACTAGAAAGAATCAGAATATTCTCCAAACCAGGCTAATTAAGAATCAACAGGTGAAAGAATAAAAGCAGTCTTTCCTTAAGTTGAGACAAGCGTGGAATCAAGCTTGTCCTGAGTTTCACTGTTTCCAGTGGAACTGTAGGATTGTCTTAAAGGTAAAAAAATATCAATCGTTGTCCCATTGTTCTTGCCCCATCAGATCGCCGATGCGATCGCGGAGTAAGATATTGCATCTTTCTAATTCACACTCAACACAAACCCACTCCCGTGCAGGGATGTACTGGCACAGAACGTAGATGGGTTGCTGACGAGTCACAATTCCTTTCTCCACCAATTGACGGGCTTCTTCTTGAAGAACGTCGATGGAGTATTGCACAGATGATTTAGGCGGCATTATATCAGCAGTCATGGTCTCAGCCTCGAAACTAACGAGCTACGACTATAACTTAATATAATCCAATACTGCTTAGCGCGGAAATAATTTTTGAACAGTATATCAAGTTACAAATGAATTTATTCGTTTAATAAGGATTTCAAAAGTCAGGGAACTTTGACATAAAAATATATCCTTATGCTGATGAAATTGTCGAAGAACGGGTCTATTTATAATTAAGCCTGTATTTTCAAATTGAAGACACCGTAAATAATCGGTGATAACGGTTATGACATTGATTAACAAAATTAATCAATGTGCTGCACAGTTGCTAAATGCTTAGAGCTGGGGCACCGAACAAAACTTCAAGGGCGATCGCCTGAGCTGCTGGCATCTGCCCGTAAGAAAACACACAAGGGATATGCGGGGGCAGGTGTGGGAGAAACTGTTCCAGAAGATAAGGACTGCCGTAAATCACTAGCGCTTGGAGTTCGGCATTTCCTAAGAGTTTTTTAAACAAGTCCTGAGCCAACGGTGTCAAGCCAGCACTGCCTCGGAAAGGATTCCCACGGATGAACAGCTGGAGTAGGGTTGGTTGGGCGTTTAAACCCGATTTATGATAAAACACCCAGCCAGGAATTAAGGTGGTGTGGGGATCGAGTAGTTGGAGTTGATAGCCGTGCTGTTTTGGCAGAGCCACAGCCGGTGCTTGTTTATCGAGAAAATCACAATTCAGGGTGTCATCCACCACGATTAAGTTGCGTAAGTTGCCCTGACTGGGAAGTAAAGGAATTTCGCCATGAACGACGAGTGCCTCTCGCACGATGTTGGCAGATGTGGCGAGGGCGTGTGGTTGAGCTAGTTGGAGGAGATGGGGAGGGAATGGGGAAGGCGCTGGTTGGACTTCAGGCGCGATCGCCCTTGCCTCTACAGGCGGCTGTGCTGTGCCTTGTTGGACTCGGCGCTTGGCTGTCCAGATACGCTCAACAGAGGCACGAATTCGCGCCTCTGAAATGCGTCCCTGTGCTACCGCGTCGCACACCGCTTGGATCGCACCCGCAGGATCGACTGGCATCAGCAAAATATCTGCACCGGCTTCGACAGCTAAGACTGGAGCTTCATTTGCTCCATAGCGGTTGGCGATCGCTCCCATCACCAATGCATCGGTAACAATTAATCCTTCAAATCCCAGCTGTTGCCGCAGCAGTTGAGTCAAAATCGGTTCGGAAAGGGTGGCAGGGCGTTCGGCATCCCAAGCCGGGATCAGGAGATGGGCACTCATTACGGCATCTACACCGGAGGCTGTACCCGTACCGATTGCTTCTTGAAACGGCAGTAACTCAATCTCAGCAAGTCGTGCCGGGGAATGGGGCAAGACGGGCAAATCTAGATGGGAATCCACCACCGTATCGCCATGTCCGGGAAAATGCTTAGCAGTCGTTAACACCGGATAAGCTTTCGCCCCCCGGATGAAAGCAGACGCTAGTTGAGTCACTTCCTCTGGGTTTTCGCCAAACGCCCGGACGTTAATCACTGGATTATTGGGATTGTTATTCACATCCACAACTGGCGCAAGCACCCAGTTGATGCCAATCGCGAGGGCTTCCGAGGCGATGATGCCTCCCATTTGTTCGGCGTATTTCAAGGCAAGAGAGGCATCTTTCCGGAATACTGCCCCGATTGCCATCGGTGGCGGAAACCAAGTTGCCCCAGAAAAGCGTTGTCCGACGCCTTCTTCAATATCAGCCGCGATCAGCAAGGGGGTTTTTGCCCAGTCTTGGAGTTGTTGCGATCGCAGTGCTAATTCTCCAGCACTGCCTCCCAACAAAATGACCCCCCCGACGCCCAAATCCTGCACCCAGTGTTGCAGAACTGCCGCCGGGGGTTCCCAATCTGGATACTGAATTTGGTGGTCGAACAGGTAGCCTGACGCCCGTACCACGACCATTTGCGCTACCTGTTCTGCTAGAGAGAGCGATTCCCACTCCGGCAGCAATGCCACAGATTTCAATCTTCTGCCTCAACGATGTCTTCTTCTTCCACTCTCGCAGCCGGACGGTCTTGATTAAGCTGATTCAACAAAGACAAAATGCGATCGCCCCTTTCCAGAGAACGATCTTCCTGAAACAGTAACTCTGGTGTCCGACGCAGCCGCAACCGTTGACCGAGTTCGCTGCGGACAAAGCCAGTTGCTGCTCTTAACCCAGCCATCGTTTCTACCTTTGCTTCCTCGGTGCCATAGATGCTGACGAAGATTTTAGCGTGTTGTAGGTCGCCTGACACATCCACATCGGTGACGCTGACCATGCCAGCACCCACGCGATCATCTTTGATTTCGGTTAGCAGCATTTGGCTGATTTCGCGTTTAATCAATGCGGCAACGCGAGAAACGCGGCGACTTGTAGCCATAATCATCTGCTGCCTTTAAGACAGTGTGAGCAATGCTTTTACTCATCCTACCTAAATCGGACTCACTCCCAGCATCGCCCGTAGGGTTAGGGTAATAAAAGTTAAGGCTGCCACCAGAAAGCCCATCAAAGCGATCGCGCTGGTTCGATTTTGGAGTAGCGGTTTCAACCACCCAAAGGTATAAAAGAATACCCCTAGGATAATGGTGACAAAGTAGCGGGGGTAGCGAGAGATATTTTCCCAAAAGCCATCAAACATATTATTTAAAGTAGCCGACACAAAAAGCGGCGATAAGTCACTGCATCTTAACTGGTAACATTTGTCTGCGAGTTCGACAAGCTCGGCATCGTCCCTAAATGGGGTTTCGTCGAGAGATGGTTCACCAAGCGTCCGGTGGTAGCAGGTTACTACCCACTATATTTGTGCAACCGCGACATATTGACTCATAACACATTGCCCGATAACACACGGACTCATAAGAGCGATCGGGTGTTTTGGTCGCGGTGATAGTCATTTTTTTCCTCTTGTCGAACCCGCTAGGTATTCTAAATTAAATCATATCCCCCCACTTCCACAACAACTGTTACAAACGCTTTAATTTTTTTAGATAGCTAGAAGCAATGTCAACTCAGACGACACAACAAGAAATAGCGCGTCCTTTTCTAAAATGGGCTGGTGGTAAAAGCCAGCTAATTCAGCAATATATTCCCTATTTTCCCCCAAAATTTACAACTTACTATGAGCCATTTTTGGGTGGCGGCGCTCTTTTCTTTCATTTATTGCCAAAAGTATCTATTTTGACGGATATTAATGCCGATTTGGTCAATGTTTTCCGATGTGTAAGGGATGAAGTAGAACCGCTAATTGAATTCTTGCAACAGCATCAAATGAATCATAGTAAGGAGTATTATTACTGCGTGCGATTGATGCAACCTAACACCCCTCTAGAAAGAGCTGCTCGATTTATTTACCTCAACAAAACTTGCTTTAACGGATTATATCGAGAAAACTCAAAAGGGGAATTTAATGTTCCCATTGGGAAATACAAAAATCCAAAGATTTGTAATCCAGCTTTACTTAGGGCAGTTTCCGCTGCGCTTCAGAGTGCCCTGATTGATGTTAGACCTTTTGAAGCTGTCTTGCAATCTGCAAAGACCGCTGAAGATTTTGTTTTCTTTGACCCACCTTATTATCCTCTAAGCCCTACTAGTAACTTTACCGCCTATAGCCGTAATTCTTTTAATGAAGCTGACCAAATTCGGCTTAGGGATGTCTTTGCAGAGCTTGCGAATCGTGGTGTCAAAGTGATGCTTTCTAATTCTGACTGCCTGTTTATCCGAGAAATTTACAGCAATTTTAATATTTATGAGATATCAGCTTCCAGAATGATTAATTCCAATGCTAGAAAACGGGGCAAAATATCTGAATTGTTGATCGCATCTTATGCAAAATAACTGTTTACCCATAAAATAACGTAAAGTATTTGCCGTACAATTTTATTGAATTATTGGTATTTGTTATAATAGGATGTATATATTATTCGACCGTTGAGTGTTAATTGCTCGATTGAAATAAGCTTGCAAATTTGTAATTTACCGCGTGGGATAGAAGTATGTGTGGAAGATTTACCCAAAGTAAGTCCGCTGAGACAATCGCCCAAGCATTCCAGGTAAATGATGTTCCTCTTTTGATGCCTCGTTATAATATTGCGCCCACCCAGCCAGTACAGACAGTTTTACAAAATACCGAACAGTCTCAACGACAGTTCAAAATGCTGCATTGGGGGCTAATTCCCCGTTGGGCAAAAGATCCAAAAATGGGAGCAAAACTGATTAATGCACGGGCGGAAACGGTAGCCGAAAAACCGGCTTTTCGGGCAGCTTTTAAACAACGACGTTGCTTAGTAGTCGCGGATGGTTTTTATGAGTGGAAGCAGCAAGACGGGAAAAAGCAGCCATTTTATTGTCGCGTGAATGATGGACAACCTTTCGGCTTTGCTGGTTTGTGGGAGCATTGGGAAGGAGAGGATGGTGAGGAAATAGATTCTTGCACGATTTTGACAACAGAACCCAATGAGGTAATGCGCCCGATTCACAACCGAATGCCAGTCATTCTCGATCCAAAAGATTATGATTTGTGGTTGGATTCACAGGTGCAAAAGCCGGAGTTATTACAGCCTTTGTTGCGTCCATATTCAGCAGAAGAAATGGCAACTTATCCAGTCAGCACAAAGGTAAATAAACCAATGAATGATACAGCGGAGTTGATCAATAGCCTTTAAGCGATCGCACTCTCAAGATAGTCGGGTGAGCATCGATCGCCTTACCTTCCAGTTTGCCTCCTCAAATACTTCCAAAACTTCTGTCTTCCGGTAGAGGGTAAAAACCAGTCAAGCGTGAGCTATGCTGGCAGTGATTTCTATCGAGTCCAAACCGTTTTAGGAAAGCAGCCGTTATGCCAGAAAGTTTCTTGCTCAGCCGCGTACTCATTCGCTTCAACGGCAAAGCTGATGAACCTCTTAGTCAAGATTTATCAGCGGCTGCTTTGACACCTGATGGCAGTTTGTGGGTAGGTTCTGATGAAACGAGAACGATTGAGCGCTTATCCCCTGTCGAGCCATATATCTTCAGCAAACATCAGCAATTTTTTGTAAAAGATTTCATCGATTTAGCCGATCCGGAAGGCGAAATCGATATTGAGGGAATGGATTATACAAACCATTATCTTTGGTTCATCGGTTCCCACAGTACAAAGCGTAAAAAAATAAAGGGCAAAGACCTTGAGAAGGATCTTGATAAACTAGCAACCATAAAGTTTGAACCAAACCGTTATTTACTTGCCCGGATTCCTGTAGTAAAAGGTGAATTAGTTAAATCAGTTTCTCACCCAGAGCAGCCAGATAAAAAACTGACAGCAGCCTGTCTGCAAAAAATAGGAAATAGTAACGTTCTGATAGAAGCACTCAAACAAGATCGGCACCTAGGGGCATTTCTAACAACTTCTATCCCCTCTAAAGAAAATGGATTTGATATCGAAGGCTTAGCGATTCGGGGAGATAGGATTTTTATCGGCTTGCGAGGCCCTGTACTGAGAGGGTGGGCAATTATTTTAGAGGTTGAAGTTGCAGAAACAGAGCCAGGAATTTTAACGCTGAAGAAAATTGGCAAAGATGGGAAGCAATACAAAAAACATTTTGTAGAGTTGAATGGGTTAGGTGTCCGGGAACTATGTCTGGAGGGTGAAGACTTGATCGTTCTAGCGGGACCCACGATGGATTTAGAAGGTGCGCTGAGAGTCTTCCGCCTGAAAAATGCCTTACAACGTGATGAAAACAGCATCTCTTGGCAGAAAGAGGGAGATTTGGAAGTGTTGTTTGATCTGCCTTTCAGATTTGGTTCCGATCATGCGGAAGGGTTGGCACTGTTTCCCTGTTTAGGACAACCAAATTCTCTAATGGTGGTTTATGATTCTCCGGATGAGAATAGAGTCGTGAAGCCGAATGGTATTTTTGCAGATGTCTTCAGTTTGAAGTCTCTACCTTGTTAACTCTCAGGGACACGGCATTGCCGTGTCCTTACAAACAATATGTATTGCACGTTCATTGAGAACCTCACTAATCGCTAAATGTGTTGGAGATTATTAGCCCTTAGCAAAAGAGAAAAATGCGAACTGACAAGTTAGCGATGCTAACGCGATCGCTTCCTTCGCATACCAGCCACTTAGGAAAGGGGAAATCGCTTCTTAGGATTTGTTTTTCATCCTATGAATGCGCGTCACGATTAACCCACCACCGACAGCCCCCAATATAATCCCGCCTATTGCAATAGTAGGTTCAACAGAGGTTCCAGAGACAGGGGTTGGAGAGACAGTGGTTTGAGAGCTAGAAACTGCGCGAGATTCGAGCGTAGATTTTAGCGCTGGGAATGCTAACTCTACAAATAACTTATGGGCGGCAGTCGTGGGATGAATGCTGTCCCAAAATAAATATTCGTTTGGATTGTTACATATTTTGGCTCTGCTGATACAGGCGTTGGTTACATTCGTGAAACCGAATTTTTTTGGATTGTTGGTGACTTGATTGTAAAGAGAATTGACATCAAGATAGGTGATTTTGATATCAGAGTTGAGTTGCTGACGCAAACCGTTGAGGGATGCGGCTAATCCAGAATTATGCTTCTTTGTTAAAACGTTGAGGGAGCCGGAACGTTGAGTTGTGCGCGTGCCGGGAAGCTTTCCTAAATCTGGTAAGTTAACAACTACGATATTTTTTGCGCCTGCTGCGGAGAGGGACTTCACCGCGCTCGCTAAATTGTTGATTGGCACGGTAGAGTCGGTAGCGCCTCTTAGGTAATCATTCGCACCAGCCCAGACAACATACAGAGCCTTAGGATTAGCCGCGGAATGGGTTGCCTTAAAGCTCTCGATCTGCGTCAGCAATCCAGGGGGAATCTGCTTAGAATTGCCTGTAGTCGCGCCTCCGTAGGCGAAATTCGTCTCTGTACTGGATTTTAATTTCAGCTTAGAGGCGAGATAATCTGTCCAAACCGGGCCATTGGAATAGCGTCCTTGAAAGTAGGGTGGGCTTGGGGGATATTGCCCGTTGGTAGCCTCTAATACATTGCCAACATCGGAGAGGCTATCTCCAAAAACATAAATTTGATTAAAATTCTGTGCCGAAGCCGGATTCGGAACTCCCAAAACGCTGAAGAGCGTGAGAAGCGCAAGGACGCGCCGAGGCTTTGCGATCGCTGCTTTAGCAGTAGCCATCCACAACTTTTTCATGAACATCCCCAGAAACTCCGATTAGAGCTATCACCAGCCGCTTTCTCCTTGTAGCAAAGTTTCTGGAAGATGGCTGAGCGAGTAGCGATCGCTTGACAAACTGTGCTTGTCATTTGCAATTCATCCATAAACGCGATCGCGCTTATGCTTGGGGCCTTTCAAGTCTTTACCCTAACTCATGTTTCAAAAATGTAACTTTAGCTACTTTTTACTGAAAATGTCATTAAAATATCACTTATACGGTCTTACCGCGTACCCGTTCTATCAGCAGAGGTTGTCTTATGCCAGAACTTATCTGTACTGTTCCCGTTCCCAAAACCCCGCAAGAATTGGAACAAGCCGTTGAGCAATACATCACTAGCGATATCAGCGGTACTGAACTCATTTGTAAGTGGCAAGCCATCCGCGATGCTTCCCTAGATCAAGACTTTTGCGTGCCTACTGATAGCGACCAAGTTGCAGGCGGAGACAGCTATTAAGTTACATCTATTGACACGGATTGGGCGCTTAGGAGTATGGGTTGATTAACCCCCCATTTCCGGCGTAGGGGTATGGCATCGCCATACCCCTACAGATTGGGACTTTTGTAAGTTATTTAGTCCATGTTCATTGGCAATAAATCGATAAAAACTCCCCCAGATGATCTGAGGGAGTTTGATTTTAAGTTTTCAAAAACCGAATTACACCGAGACTGGAGTATTTACAAGCTTCTTTAGCCGAGGAGTTGCAACCATTTTCATTCCTTCCGGTGCGGCTAAAGTCAAACCCCGACGTACTGGAATCACCGGACGCTTATTAACGAGCGACACTTGAAAATGCGACACAATTGTCGCGAGAACCAATTTCATTTCATACATGGCAAATGCCATCCCGATACAGCGACGATTTCCGCCACCAAAAGGCAAATACTCGTATGGAGAAAATTGCCGTTCTAAAAAGCGCTCTGGCTTGAATTGCTTCGGCTGCGGAAAAGTTTCCTCCCGATGGTGGGCTAAATAGATACTGGGGACGATAACCGTTCCTGGGGGCAATTTGTAGCCGGATATCTCAATGGGCGATCGCACAACCCGAACAAAGGTATTCGCAGCAATTGGATAGATACGAAGCGTTTCAGAGCAAACCGCTGTTAGATAGGGTAGTTTGGCAATGGCACTTGGATCTGGATCGGCGTCAACCGAGTCCAACTCAGCGAGCAGTTTGTCGCGCACCTGCGGTAATTGGTCAACCCAGTACAAAGCCCACGTCAGCGCAGAAGCGGTGGTTTCATGTCCGGCGACTAGCAGAGTCATTAACTCATCGCGTAACTCTATATCCGTCATCGGTTGACCCGCTTCATCGCGAGCAGACATCATCAAACTGAGGATATCTTGCCGATTCGGGTTAGCTTCCGCTCGACGTTCTGCAATCTGAGCGTAAATCAGTTCGTCAATTTGTTTGATTTGGCGCAGCATCCGACCCCAAGGACTCCAATCGCCTAAATCTTGTTTAAGAAACTCAAAAAAGAAGGCGCTGGAGTTGAAGCGGGAAGTCATTAAGTCCAGGGTTGAACCGATTAAGCTGCGTAGTTGTTCCAAACGCGACCCCTCATCTAGTCCAAACACCACCCGTAAGATGACGCGCAGGGTGATTTCTTGCATCGACGCACGGATGTTGAAGGGTTTGCCAACCGTCCATTGATTCATCACCTGCTCGGCGATTTCAGAGATAATCTGACCGTAAGCCCGCATCCGTTCGCCGTGAAAGGGAGGGGTTAACATCTGTCGTTGGCGCTGATGGCGATCGCCATCCAGCAGTAGCAGAGAATTTTCTCCCATTAAAAACTCTAACCCGCTGTTCCCTCGCCCAGCGTCTAACTGACTAGAATCAGCAGTGAAAATCGTTTGTAGGTCTTGGGGTTGGCTGAAATAGACAATCGGAGTCCCCTGGCTTCCCTGGATGGTGAAGGTGTCACCATAAGCTTTTGCATAATCATCCAGGTACTTGATGGGCTGAAAAATAAATTTCATTAACCGCAGCGATCGCGGAGTGTTTGGCCCCTTAGGCAGGTTATGAGTGAGTTCCATTGAGGCGTTTTGTGTTCAGAGCTATTCGATTCTATTGTGGCGAGTTTGGAGGGCGGAGTGTTGGCTTTCAACCCGATGTCCTCAGAGGGCGATCGCTTGCTTCTTATCGTAGCGATTGACAAAGATTGCGCCAGTCAAGCGCTGCGCTAAGGCACAAAAAGCTCCCCTCGATCCCATTAAGCGGTATATTCGGTGGAGTCAGCATCACAAGCGAGCAGTGCCAAGAATAATTGCGATTCTCAACGGAAAGGGAGGGGTCGGTAAAACCACTACAGCAGTCAATCTGGCTGCAACCTTCTCGGAAGAAAAACGGGTTCTTCTGGTCGATGCAGATATTCAGGGTTCGGCGACTTGGTGGGTTGAGCGTAGCGAGAAAGGAATGGGCTTCGATCTCGCTCAAGAGACAGATCCAAAACTTTTAGGTCGTTTACGTAAGATAGAAGGCTACGATTTAGTAGTGGTGGATACGCCTCCAGCATTGCGATCGGAAGCATTAGCGGCGGTAGTAGCGATCGCTGATTATCTGGTTTTACCCACGCCTTGTGCGCCGATGGATCTGGCTGTACTCATTGAGACAGTAAGGGAAACCGTCATGCCAGTTGGAATCGCCCATCGGGTACTTCTGACAAAGGTGGATGCGCGAAGTTTGGGGGAAGCACTGGAGGCTCAAAACACACTTCAAGAGCTAGGAATTCCTGCTTGCCATAGCTTTGTCCGTGCCTACAAAGCCCACGAACGAGCGGCTCTTGAGGGGGTGCCGATTCATCAATGGGCGGGGAAAAAGGCGCGGGAGGCGGAAGCAGACTATCGCCGCGTGGCTAATGAAATACAGCGTGATTGGAGAAACTAAAAATAATGGCTAAAAAACGTATCTCAGACTTACTACACGAAGAAGCACAAAAATCCCCAGATTCAGAAACTGAACCTGTTCTAGAGGCGACCGTTGAGGAAGTTATAGAAGTGGAGGCGGAAATAATAGAGGATTCATCAACAGATACGCCTGATAAAACTCCTGCTAAAAACTCAAATCCAACGAAGGCTGACTTAGAAGCAAGTGTGACAGAGTTAAAAACAGCTCTGGATCAAGCACGCCAAAGGGAGGAAGCTCTACAGAAGCAAATCACCGATTTGCAATCGAATTTGGATGAGCAAAAATCACTGATGGCTGACTTGAAAGGTGTTGTGAAGGAAACACGCAAAGTGGAAACCTCTTTACACCAGCAAATTGCCAATTTGCAGGCGGATTTGGATGAGCAAAAAAAATTGCTAAACAAGCATCAAAAAGCTCAAGAGCAAGCCAAACAGTTGAAAACAGAGCTAGAGCAAGCCAAAAAAGCAGCGATGCAACTTGCAGAAGCAAACTCTAAGCTAATTGAAGAAGCCAATGCTCTACACAAAGCGCCGCAAGCTGCTCAACCACAGAAGCACAAAACATCTGAGCGGGTATCTAACATCTTCTCTGAACCTCCAACCGATGAGCCTGCTGATTTTGCCTCAAAAAGTTGGTTGCTGTAAATACTCTTAGTAAAGAGGGCGAATAGAATTCGCATCTATACAGACTAAACCCACCTATGCGGGTTTCAAAAGTTCGCGTTAGCGTAGCGTGTGCGTTAGCGCATAGGCGGATTTTGTTGAATAGAAGCGAAGCAACTTCTGCCCCCCGTCTTCTTGAAGGGGGGTAAGGGGGTTGGCGTAGCCGCGATTTCTAATCGCCAGGAATATTTGCAAGATTGGGATGTATAGCAGTAGGGGCGGGTTATTAACCCGCCCCTACATCTAAGCGCACTTGTTATTTAGCTGAATTCAAAATCCGAAATTGATTAAGCAGGATTTGCTTGCGCTCTTCTCTGGAGTAAGTTGAGAATCGAAGCTTTTTCCAGAAGTCCTACTAGCACGCCGTTTTCACGAATCACGGGTAGTTGAGTGAGTTTTTCTTGTTCTAGCAGTGTCACCACTTCTAGTAAAGATTGATCGGATTTGACGGTTGTGGAGAATTCGACGGGTTTTGTTAGCTGTGCGACTGATATTTCAGTCCACTGGGAGGTTGGGACAGCTTTGAGATCGTCAACTGCGATCGCTCCCACTAATTGTCCTTCCTCATTGGTAACCAAGAACCGCGACGCTTCGTTTTTGCCAATGATGTACTCGTTAACAAACTCTCTCAGGGAAAGCGATTTAGACACAATTGGGCTATCACTCATAACTGCGTCTTCTGCGGTCAAAGCGGCTAGTTGTTCCTGCACTCTAGCAGCCTGGGTTGCTCGACCCGCGTTTTGCAGCAAGAACCAACCGATTAACAAGTTCCAGAAGTTAAGACCGCCGCCTAATAGTAGAGGAACCAGACCAGAAGCGATCGCTATCCAACCAATGACTTGACCGGCGCGACCCGCAAACACGACACCTTTATAAGGATTGCCGGTGATCTTCCAAACCAACGCCTTGAGGATATTCCCACCATCCAGGGGCAAGCCAGGAATCAGGTTAAACAGCGCCAGCACTAAGTTGACGTAACCCAGCACTCCGAGGATTGCTCCAAACGGCCCGGAAATGCTCGTGGTAAAGCCAATCGCGCTAATTAGACCAAACAGCGCCAAACTGACTAAAGGCCCTGCGATCGCCAGCCAGAATGCTCCTGCTGGGGTCTTTGATTCTTTTTCTAAGCTGGCGAGACCACCAAACAGAAATAAGTTGATGGATTTAACTTCAATTCCCTGCTTGATGGCAACAAAACTGTGTCCCAGTTCGTGCGCCAAGACGGATGCAAACAACAGCAGCGCCGCAATTAATCCCAGTAGCCAGGGTAATCCCCCGCCGAGTCCGGGAAATTGAGCCGCTAGTCCACTGCCATAACTCACCGTCACCCAAGCCAGGACAAAGAACCAGGTTGGATGTACGTTGAAGGGAATTCCGAATAAATTGCCGACGCGAATCGTGCCGTTCATTACGCCACCTCTGATTTAACATCTGAGAGGCTTATATTGAACCTCTCTCTTGCACCTCTTTATCGTAACGAAATGTAAAAAGCATTTTAATCTTTCAGCTACCGTACTATCCGTCTGTATAAGGTTCGGTTTTGGAATAGCCTAGTGTGAGGCATTCTTACTTTTGCCTCGGCATAATAGAATCAGTACTGCTCTTGAAAGGCTGACTTCTGCATCACGTCCTTGGGGCAGAAAAGCTCTCCCAACCTCGACGACCGCAGGTGTTTCCCTATGCCCGTCTCCGAAACTCAAATCACCCGCTCTTACAATCAAGAAGAGATTCAGCAAATTCTCCAGATTGCGATCGCGCGTCAAACTGACGACACAGAATTTACCCGCGAACAGCTACTGGAAATCGCCTCTGAATTAGAAATCTCTCCAGAGTGCCTTCAGGTGGCAGAACAGCAGTGGCAAGCCAAACAGGGAGAAATCCAAAAGCGACAGGATTTTAATCTCTACCGGCGCACCAAATTACAGAAACAAGCTGGCAAGTATACAGTTATCAATTCGTTTTTGATGCTGCTGAATATCGTGAATGCCGGTCAGCTTTCTTGGTCTTTATATATCGCCTTATTCTGGGGATTAGCTCTGGGGCTTAATGCTTTGAATACCTTTCAATCTGGAGGCGAAGATTACGAAAAAGCCTTTCAGAAATGGTATCGTCAGTACCAATTGAAACAATCACTGACTACTGTTTGGGATAAGGTTCTCAAAGCTTGGCAGACTTAAAACAGATTCCCCTCGCGAAGAGAAATTTGCGGCTACGCAAAGGAAGGGGGTTGAAAATCAGTCTTGATGAGCAGAATTTTGTCTAGAGACGTTGTACCTAACCTCTTTAGATGCGGTAATGCACGCTTGGCAGATATGCCAAAGGCGCGATCGCGTACAGCCCTTTGGGCATGAAAACAGCGAAGCGAAGCGTTAGCCTAGCGCTGACTTGTCAGTGCTCATTTTCTCCCAGTCAGCATATCTCCTACAGGAACAGCTTTCGTTTGCCTTAAAATAATCCTGTCGGCTTGGTTAAACTAACCAGACTTTTACGGCTAGACAAGTTACGGCTAGACAAGTTCTCTCTGCATTCTCCCTGCATTAGATATGGTTCAGTACACTCTCGCACAAAGCCCAGAAGTCATCCTGACTGTTTCAGGCAAAGATTCAAAAAAAGCCCGTGAGAAAGCGATGGAGCAGCTCATGGAACTCATGGATGCAGACAAGCTACCCACCGATCTTGAAGATGGATTTAGTCCGGAACAACTGATTGAAGTCAAAGAGCTAGAAGCGGATGGGACTAGCGATGAAGACGCCGTAACCCAAGCTGTACAAGTTCTGAGCAACCTTGCCACACTGAAGCTGAAGGTGCAGGAGTCACGCGCCGAGGCGCTGAAGGTTCGCGCTCAAGTAGATATCCTGTTTTCAGAAAAGTCGGTGAGTGAAGAGGAAATCGCGCAACTCAAGGACGGTTTTAAGGTTCTCAAAACCTTTGCTCAAGTGAATCTGCGCTACCACGAGGCTCGCTCGAAAGCAGAGCAAGCTCGGAGCGTGTTAGATCAAGCTTTAAAATCTCCTGAAAGTTAATTTCTCTGCTTAGGCGCATCCGCTGCGCGATCGCGTCAGCGAAAATTCAGACTTGATAAGCGATCGCGTTGTTGAGTTTTTCTCTCATTCGCAGCGCCAAATGCATCTGTAACCACCCAAGAAGATAAGCAATGATTCAATTTGGTAAAACTCCTTCTGATTCCGGAGAAAAAAGCTGGCGAAACCAGCTGGCTCAGTTTGTCAAAGCTAATCAGCAAGAATTGGCAGCATTATCTTGGGGTTTGTGGTTAGAAAATGGAGACACTCAAGGTTATCTAGGGATCGATGTGCAACCAAAGCCGCATTTCGTCTATTGTCCAAAAGAGGCGATAGAAACACTCAATAATAAAGTCGAAAACCAGCTTCAGGAGATGGTAGGAGTTGTGGAGGCTCATAACCCTGAAGTGGAGGTTCTGATCATTGGAATTGGTGAGGGGCAAATAAAGCTAGTTCAGTTTCAACCAGAACCTCCACCTCCCGCTTGCTTTGAGAAAATCGCCGCAGATGTTAATACATTGCTAGAGCGATTAGAGCAGCAGATGGGCGAGCAGATACAAGGTTAAATCCTAAAAAGCGATCGCGTCAGCGTATGCATTCTTAGTGCTACTCGCACGCTTGCTAGTGAAGGGAAACGCGATCGCATCTTTCATCAACCACGTTAGTGAGCTAATCAGAACGCTTAGATGCCATCTGTTCGTCTAAACTCACTGGCCCAGACCCAATATAGTACACCATCAGTAATCCACCGATAATTGCTAAATTTTTCATGAAGGCATTTATTTGCATTGGGTTGGCAGCAAAATTGGTGTGAAAAATTAGCGTAGCCGGAATTATGAAGATAATTAGCGCGATCGCTCCCCAACGCGCTTTGTAACCTAGCACTACTGATAATCCACCAGCCAATTCAAGAATAATTGCCGCAACTAGCAACAGTCCCGTTAGCGCTAACGGGATGCCGTTTTTAGCCATAAACTGTTGTGTGCCACTAAAGCCCGTAATCTTATCAAAGCCGGATTTCAAAAAAATGGCGGCTAAGAAAGCTCGTGCTATGAGGGGGATGTATTTTTCCATATTGACCTGCGATCGCTTCGCTTTTAACTTACAACAACATCCGGGCGAGAAGCAAAGTAACGGGATAAGCGATCGCCTTCACCACCGCCGATGATATCCTTTGCTGGGACTACCCGAACCTCTAGCTATAGCGAATTAACATAACAATAGTGCTTCTAGAGAATTAGTGCTTCTAGAGAATTCTTCAACTGAATGCCTTGCTCACAATAATATTCCCGCGATCGCAGCAGTCATAAAACCCGCGAACAAACCGCCTATCATCGCCCTGACACCCATTCTCGCTAAATCTTTCTGACGGTTCGGTGCCATCCCGCCAATCCCGCCGATCGTGATTCCAATCGAGCCAATATTGGCAAAGTTGCACAAAGCGTAGGTTGAGATAATTACCGCCCGTTCGGATATCGCCTTCTGCTCAATCAGCGTCTTCAGATCCAGATAGGCGATAAAATCATTCAAAATTGTCTTTTTACCTAACAACACTCCCACCTGAGCGCAGTCAGCCCAAGGCACTCCGAGCAGCCACGCAACGGGAGCCATTACAAAAGACAACATCCACTCCAACGACAGCAAAGGCACGCCAAGAAGCCCCCCCAACCATCCCAGGAGCGCATTGACGAAAGCCAGTAACCCCAAAAAGGCAATAATCATCGCCGCGACATTCACTGCCAGTTTCGTCCCGTCAATTGCTCCTCCAGCTGCTGCGTCAATCGCATTCACAAAGGTACTCTCCACTTCTATCCCTGCCTTGCCAACCGTCTTGGGGACTTCCGTTTCTGGATAAAGCAATTTTGAGGCAACCAGCGAAGTCGGGGCAGTCATGAAGAAAGCGGCAATCAGATGTGCCGGTGGAATCCCAAAGGAGAGATATGCCCCTAATACGCCACCCGCAATTGTCCCAAAGCCCGCGGTCATTACTGCATGAAGTTCTGATTGCGTCATCGTCGCCACATAAGGCTTCACCAGTAACGGTGACTCAGTTGGCCCTAAAAAGACGTTCCCCGCACACGATAAAGACTCAGCCCCTGATGTTCCCATCGTCTTCATCATGACCCACGCCATCCCATTCACCACTCGCTGCACAATGCCGTAGTGGTATAGCACCGTGATGAAGGAAGAAAAAAAGATAATCGTCGGCAGCACTTTAAAAGCAAAAAAGTGTTCGACAAAGTTATCTCCAAAGACAAATTTGGCACCCACATCAGAGAATTCTAAAAAGCGGCTAACGACATCGCCGAGAAACTTAAATACAGCTAAACCGCCGGGAGTTTTCAGAATCAGCAGTGCAAAAATAAACTCTAACCCAAGCCCCCAAAATACCGGACGCCAACGCACAGCACGCCGGTTCACTGAGAAGGCATAAGATAATCCCACAAAAACAGCCAATCCCAGTGCTGAAATCACCCGCTCCATCGACTCTCTCAGGGCTAAGTTACAATACGGCGTATCATAGCCTGGATGTGTGGGCAAGAAAGTATCGGCTGAGCCTGCGGATTCTATCTTTGTGAGGATGGATCGCAATAAATCACTACAACATTCAAGGCGATTAGAATTCTGGAGAGATCGTAAAATGGTACGAATTTTTCTTTCCGCTGGACATGGTGCGGGCGATCCGGGCGCACTAGCTGGAGGCACTACAGAAGACAGAGAAATGCGGCTTACCCGCGATGCTGCGGTTAAGGAAATGCGATCGCGCGGTTTAGAGGTTTCCTCGGTTCCCGATTCCCTGAGTTTGAAGGAAACGATTACTTGGATCAACGCCTACTCCCGCCGTGGCGACGTCGCTTTAGAAATTCACGCCGATTCCGTCGGCAACACTAATATCCGGGGTGCCAGCGTCTTCTATACTGACGGCAACGAGCAACGCGAAGGCGATGCCCAGTTACTGCTGCAATCCTTACTGAAGGCAGTTCCCAGTTTGCCATCTCGTGGGGTTAAATCGGATATCGCCACAGGTGTCGGGAGTTTGGGTTTCTGCCGTCAAGTGGATATTCCCTCTGTGCTGATGGAGTTGGGGTTTATTACCAATCCAAGCGATCGCTCTTTATTTCAAACGAAGCGCCTAGACTTCGCCCGTGGATTGGCTGACGGTCTAGAAGCTTGGAGTCGGAAGGAAGCTCAGAGGCAGGGCTTAACGCCTCCCCCTCCTCCTAGCTACCCCGTTATTAGTGTCAAAATCAACGCCCAGCTATATCAAAATCAAGGAATTTTGGTGAATGGGAATGCTTGTATTCCAGTTGTTTTCCTAAAGTCTTTAGGAATCGATCCGAGTAAAGTCGCAGACTTCCGCACCACTACTCACCGGAATCTCGAATATATCAAAGCGGTAGATTTGCAGCCATTTAAAGTATCCGTTAAATGGGACAATCTAACCCGCACAGTCGTTTTAACAACCTATTAATTTGCTTTCAATTTATTGGGTCATGGGTAATTTATAATCGGTTAAATTTTTGAGTTTTGAATAAATCACTCATGACTCACCGCTTATGCGCGATCGCTCTAAAATTACCGATTCCCGATTCCCCGATTGTTTAATGAATATTCAATGAACCCATCCTCGGCTGTATCGCTGACAGCAATTGTTTTGGCAGGTGGAAAAAGTTCTCGTATGGGGCGGGATAAAGCCTTGATTTCTGTTAACGGCGTTCCCCTGATTCGGCGGGTTTGTGAAATTGCCCAAGCGTGTGCTTCAAAAGTGTATGTAGTAACGCCGTGGATCGAACGATACCAAGATATTGTACCCAGCACCTGTCAATTAATTCAAGAAGTCGGGACAGGAGAACCCCGCCCTTTTTCTACAGAGGAGAAACCCCACGGGCCACTGATTGGCTTTGCCCAAGGACTCGCGCCAGTGCAAACAGAATGGGTGCTGTTACTTGCCTGCGATTTACCCAATTTAAAAGAGGAAATTTTGCTCAATTGGGTACAGCATTTACCTGAGGTGCCAGAAGATTGTATTGCCTTTCTTCCCCGACATCCCAAAGGCTGGGAACCGTTATGCGGTTTTTATCGCCGCTGCTGTTTGCCTAGCTTGACTGAATTCATTCATAAAGGGGGCAGATCCTTTCAGCAATGGTTGTCTCAACATCCCGTAAAAGAACTGCTCCTAACCGAGCGATCGCTCTTATTTAATTGCAACACACCGGCTGACTTGGGAGAGGTAATGGGTAATAAGAGTTTTGAATTTTGAGTTGTAGAGACGCGATAAACTTTTTACCTTTTACTCATTACCCACTACCGATTACCCATTACCGATTACCATTTAAGGATTAACCGGCGCAGCCGGAACAACCGGTTCTGCTTCCAAATTGGGCAAAGGTGACAACTGAGGAAGAGGTGCCTGTGGCGGCGTAAAGTCAGGCGTCGGCTTTGCGGGTGGCGGTGGCGCAAAGGTGGGAGATAAGTTGCGGGGCAAATTATCTGCGGAAATGCAGGTATCCAGCGCTTTAGTGGCAGAAATCTCTAACTGACGATTCAAGCCAACAACGCATTCAGCAAAGCGGATGGGTAGGAGGCTACGACGACAGGATTCGAGGACCTCAAGCAATGGCGGGTTTTTGGTATCTTGGAAAATATTAATCACGCACCTGCCTAACTCGATGGGACGTCGCACCCTGAGACAGGCAGCTAGAGCATCTTGTGAGGCAATCTGAGTTTCTCGGTTAATATTAAACACGCAAGCGGATAAATCTGTGGGTTTAAGGGCATCCGAACAGCTTGAGGCAGAGAGTTCTGTAGAGATACCAACCGCCCTTAATTCAGCAGCGCAGTATTGAAAGGGGCTGAAATGGGTGGCGGTGGCAGGAACGGTCTCAACAGCGATCGCCAAAAATCCTGCGGTAAGGGCTAGCCCAGTCGTGGATAATCGTCGGGAACGAGACAAGGCACGTTCGCTACTTTTGTTTTGCATGATAGTTCTACATAAGTAGGTCACAAGCTATCCTACTTGGACATTGGTAGCAGTTTGCACCTTTGCACTCAGTTTAATGTTATCGGCTGCAACTAAAAATGGGCTTGGGAAAGCGAACCGACAGGTCGGCGCTTTGCTATCGCACTCCAAAAGCGAATAACAATCGAACCCCACATCTGCACCCAAGAAGTTAGCAAGTTAAAATCTAGAATCAAATCTAGAAAAATAGAGACGTTCTCACAGAACGCCTCTATTAAAGGTTACTAAATTCAAAGCTGTAACCTTAAACCTTTTTAGTATTCAGGCACCGAAGGGTCAATTTCTCGACTCCAAGCGGTAATTCCGCCTTTGACGTTGGTGCCTTCTATTCCAGCTTGTTTCAAAATACCCAGCGCCTTCGCCGAACGTCCACCCATCTTGCAGTGGGCAATCAAGCGATGACCGTTGAGCAATTCTTTCACTTGGGCGACACCCGCACCGTTTTCAATATCGGGTAACGGCACCAAAACGGAACCCGGAATTTTAGCAATTTCGTACTCGTTAGGATTGCGAACATCAAGCAGGACAAAATCATTTGCACCGCTATCGAGCAATTCCTTCAATTCCCGAACTGTCATTTCTGACATTTCCATCTGCTGTTTTGCCTCTTCTGCTTTTGCTTGTGGAATACCGCAGAATTCTTCGTAATCAATTAACTTGTCAATGACTGGTCTTTCCGGGTTCGGACGCAGTTTCAGTTCCCGGAACTTCATTTGCAAGGCGTCATACAGCAACAACCGCCCACTCAGGGTATTCCCCTGACCTAAGATGATTTTGATGGCTTCAGTTGCCTGGATGGTGCCAATCACGCCGCACAGAACGCCGAGAACGCCTCCTTCAGCACAAGAAGGAACTAATCCGGGTGGTGGCGGTTCCGGGTAAAGATCGCGGTAATTAGGACCCCCTTCGTAGTTAAATACTGTTGCTTGTCCTTCAAAAAAGAGGATGGAGGCGTAGACGTTGGGCTTGTTTAACAGCACGCAAGCATCATTCACTAGATAACGTGTGGGGAAGTTATCGGTGCCATCTACGACAACATCGTAGGGTTCAAGGATTTGCAGGGCGTTCTCTGAACTCAGGCGGGTTTCGTACAAATCAACTTGGCAATCAGGATTAATTTCTAAAATCCGGTTTTTTGCCGATTCAATTTTGGGTTTCCCTACCCAAGAGGTGCCGTGAATGACTTGCCGTTGTAAGTTGGAACTATCAACGACATCAAAATCGACAATGCCGATGCGTCCGATACCAGCAGCTGCGAGATACAGCAGCAGGGGCGAACCCAGTCCACCTGTACCAACACACAGGACACTGGCGGCTTTGAGGCGTTTTTGTCCTTCCAGTCCAACTTTGGGCAGGATTAGGTGGCGAGAGTAGCGTTCGTATTCTTCTTTGGAAAGCTGGATTTCATCCAGATTGGGATTGAGCATGGCCTTTTAGTGAGGGCAGACAGAGTTAACAGCCTATCAAAAATACAATAGTCTTTGTATCCTTGGGTCTTAATCGTTTTTAAAATTAAGTTATTAATCTAGGTTGTTTCAACAATTATCATTTCTTCAGGCTGGAACTGGTGGGCGTCGTCGAGACTCCAGTTGCGAAGATCGCCAGCTTTACCTTGTTGAACAGAGACAATAATATACGAGTACACTGACCACGCACACGCCCGATCGAATTCCGAAGGAATTGCTGGATGGTCGGGATGGGAGTGGTAGATTCCAATGATATCGAGTGGGCTGGGCGAAGCACCGCGTCCCTGCTTTTGTGCTTTCAGCATATCTTCGGGAGCGATCGCGTATCTGTCTCGCTTATCTGAACCCAGTTTGGCGGAACCTTCAATTTCTTGAAATACTTCTACTGCTTCTGCATTCCAGCGATTCTCGGTTGGCATGACTTCCACTACGGTTTTGCCATCTTCCGCCAGTTTACCCAGCAGCAAACCGCAGCACTCTTCGGGATAGGTGCTTTCGGCATGGGTGCGGATGGCTTGCAAATGCTGAGGGTGGAGTTTTAATACTGCCAAGATGCCAAATCATCCTGCGCGAGACGTGGAACTATTGTATGCCACAGATGTCTCTCGTTTTGATTGTCTGACTATCTGCTTTTCTTTCACAACAGCCTTGCTTCTATAGGAATTTTGAAGAAAATCTTCTCTCTTCTCGCTGCTGCCTTGTCTATCAATTCGTTGAGATTGAAACGACAAATTTTATCGGGAATTCAATCAAAAATATTTTTAATTTCCGGAGGGTTGCTGTAAAATTCCAGAAGTTAATTGTATTGTTCTAAATTTCAGCAATATATATGGGCGCATAGATTCCAATTATCAAAAATATAGTACCAAAGCGAACAATATTTGTATAGTGCCAATTTCTTTAATTTTTAGCAGCGATCGCTCAATGCGTCAGTGAGCTTTACCTGCGCCCAGATACAGTTCTCCTACCTTCGGGTCGTTCAAGAGTTCGGAGCCGGGACCTGTGAAGCGATCGCGTCCTGTATCCAGCACATAACCCCGGTGTGCCATGCCTAAAGCTTTCCGGGCATTTTGTTCCACCAGGACAATTGCTTTGCCCGTTTGATTAATCGCTTGAATCTGCTCAAAAACGTTATTGACCAATAAGGGAGACAGCGCCGCAGAAGGTTCATCCAGCAGCAACAGAGTAGGTTCCAACATCAAAGCTTTTCCCATCGCCAGCATCTGCCGTTCTCCCCCTGACAGAGTTCCAGCCCGCTGATGCCGCCGTTGAGCCAGAACGGGAAAAGTGGTAAAGATATGATCCTTAAGTGGTTTCAAAGGGACGTTGCGAATAAACGCGCCCATCTCCAGATTCTCTTCCACCGTCAGCGATGGGAACACATTCGAGATTTGCGGCACGTAGCACATTCCCCGCCGAACAATTTGATCCGACTTTAAGCCAGCAATATTTTCGCCTTTGAAAGTAATTTTGCCTTTATGAGGGTTTAAAAGTCCAAAGATAGTCTTTGCTAATGTTGATTTTCCGGCACCATTAGGGCCAATTACGGCAACTAATTCACCTGGATATATCTTGAAATTCACCCCTTGAAGGATATCCAAATCTTTGACATATCCCGCCCAAACATCTTCAACTTCTAATAAAGGTTCATTAGTCATTCGTTCTTATTTATTATTTAATATTTATTTTTTATGGTTCATGATGTATTGCAATTCCTGCATCAACCATGAACCATGAATAATCAACAATTAGGGTGTTTTTTGCAAATCGGGGCGTTCTTCGGGGACAATTGCGCCTTCCACGGGGCAGACTTGTAGGCAGATGCCGCAGTCAATGCAAGTGGAAAAATCAATCCAGTACCAGTCAGTCCCCTTCGTGTTTTTGCCAGGTCCTTCGTGAATACAGGCAACAGGGCAGGCATCGACACAATCAGCGACGCCTTCGCAGGTATTAGTAACAATCGTATGCGGCACAGTGTTCTCTCTCTTGGGATTGGCAGACGGCTGCTTCTATAGCCTACCAAAGTCTTTTGAAAGCTGATAGCTGAAACGAGACTTTTTAAATGCAAAAGTACGCAAATAAAGGTGAAATTTTGCAAGAAAAAGCGCCTCCCCTTTGCGTACCTCTGCGCGTACCTTTGCGTTAAAAAATCTAACTCAGCGTCTCAATTTTAGTAGCACCCTCAGCTTCCACCCAGGCAATGCGACGGATGTGACGGCTACGGGCATATTCTCGCACATCTTCAGGCGAGCGCTCCCCTAAATCCATTTCCACTCGTACCAGATGAATAGAATCTCTCAGGGTTTGGGCGTAGGCGAACGCTGCCAGATAGGCTTGGGGAGATGAAGGAACGACTAACCAATCACTCGCGGGCGTTTCGCGGGGTATCCCAGCCTTCGAGAGCAAGACTTGATATAAGTCTTCAATATTCAGCGCAAAGCCAATACTGGGGTAAGTTTGCCCCTGGGGATGATAGAGTCCCAGCAGTTCGTCATAGCGTCCACCCTGGGCTAAAACCCGTGCTTGAGTGTCTGTATCGCTAACGACTTCAAACACAATGCCGGTGTAATAGTTAAAGGTTTGGATCAAGCTGAGATCCAGAGTTACGGGGAAGCTTTGCTGATGGGAACAGCCTTCATTGAGAAGATCGATCAGGGATTTCAGAGTATTGACTGTTTGCCGCTCAGATTCTGCTAAATCTAGGGTGGAAACTTGTTGCAGCACATTAGCAGGATGTCCCCGCAGCTCAAATAGAAATAAAGCTCGTTCTCGCAATTCGGGGGAAAGGGGCAGAGTTTCCAGTGCGATTCGATCGAGATGCGCGATCGCCCGTCGCACTTTTTCTTGCAGATGAACTGGAAACGGAGAAAAAAGCGATCGCGTTAACCCCGCTTCTCCCAAAATTACCTGCCACTGGCTTAACCCCAGACACTTCAAGCAGTCTCCCAGCAACAACAGCACTTCTGCATCTGCCAAGACACCCCCCGCACCCAACAGCTCTACCCCTGCCTGGTAAAATTCCTGCTGACGTCCGTAATTGCTGCCCTGCGAACGGCGGAATACATTTGCGTTGTAGTAGAGGCGTTGCGGATAAGTAACACCAGCCATCCGCGTCACAGATGCACGGGCGATCGAAGCCGTCAGTTCTGGGCGCAGTCCCAGCGTCCCCTCCTCAGCATCCTGGATTTGAATCACTGTGGAGCGCTGGATTGCTCCGCCTGCCATCAAAGTATCCAACCGCTCTAGAGTGGAGGTGATAATCCGGTGATAGCCCCAGCGGTGATACACCTGCTGCAACCGATCTTCAATCCAGCTTTTTTGAGCGACATCGAGAGGCAGCAAATCCCTCGCGCCTGCCGGGGGTTGATAAACCATTCAGTCGTTGTTTTTTGTTAGTTGACAAGCGATTTTCAAGCGAAGTATTCACGATTAGCGAGTTGACGGTTTGACTCTAGCTCTCACCGAGAACTTCCAAACATCTAATAGCCGAGTTGCTAATCGAAGAAATCGCTTTCTTATTTCTTCTTACCAAACATACCAAATAAACCGCCTCCAGACTTATCCTCCGGCTTGCCCTGCCCTGGCTTGCCCTGCCCTGGCTTAGGCGGCGTCGTTGTCTTGCCACCCGCAACTTTTTGTGCCAGCTTGTCTAGTGCCTGTTTGCCCTCTATCCCAATCGGATCTTGAGGGTTTAATTTCAAAGCTTGGGTGATATGTACCTTCGCCATTGTCACCTTAGGGGGAGTTTGCTTTAAATAGACCATCCCCAATAAGCTATGGCAACGGCTATTGTTCGGCTCCATTTTCAGGGCTTCCCGTAATTCTATCTCCGCCTTCGCAAACTGGTTCTTCGTTATCAACTCATCAGCACGACGGAAATAGGGTTCCGCAACTGATGATGGTGTTGGTGCTGGTGGCGGTGGGGGCGGTGGGGGCGGCGATGCATTTCCGCCAGCAGCCCCCGTGGCAGGACGTTTATCTGACATCATCGGGGTTGCTACCCCAGAACCCCCCTTCCGCCTCAGATAAACCATATTCAGTTCGCTGATTTGAGCCGTCACTTCTAGGACTTGGCTCAAAGATTCATATTGCGTTTGTGCTAGCTTTTGCAGTGCCGTTTTATAGGAATGCTCTAAATCGCCCCCCGCCTGAGCTAACTGTTTCGCGGTTTCACCTTGGGGTTGAGCGTTCGCCCCTTCCCCAGCCAAGCGCTTACCCATTCGCCCGACCATAACCACGTATTCTGCCCGCGTGCGATCCTGAGATAGTTGCTCGTAGGCAGGATTTACCAATTTTGATAACATCTGGCTGGCACGCTGTTTTTCTGCTTCGTTTTCAGCCTTGCAACTATCCGGATGCAATCTCCGGGCGATTTTGAGATACCGTTTGCGGATGTCATTGACTCCTGCATCTACTGGCACCCCTAAAATTGCGTGGTGGTCTGTGAAATCAAACTTGAACAGTCCACGGTCGATCCGAAATGACATAGCCCGCTGTCCCACCGTCAGAGCCGAATATTCTTTCTAATATACTTCCCTTGCGAAACCTATGTGTGACCTTGCTTACAGAGAAGCCTGATTTTTAGCACTTTGCCATCTACTTATTGCCATCTACTTAGAGGTGTAATTTGCAAAAGTTCTTGACTGAGCTGTGGGTGTAGATAACCATTTGTCGCCAAAATCCGACCGGAATGAATCGCTAAAGGACTCCCATCATAGGCGCTGACTTTGCCCCCAGCTTCCTCCACGATTACCACTCCGGCTGCCAGATCCCAAGGCTGTAAACCCCTTTCCCAGTAACCATCCAGGCGTCCGCAGGCAACATACACGAGATCGATGGATGCGGAACCGCTGCGCCTGACACCCTGAGTGAGATGGGTAAGGTGACAAAATTCAGCGTAGTTATTGTCTGCGGTTTCGCGTCGATCGTAAGCAAAGCCGGTGACTAGCAAGCTTTTGCTCAACTCGGCTGTTTTGGAAACCCGAATGCTCCGACGGTTGCAAGTAGCTCCTAAGCCTTTGGCAGCCCGATACAACTCCTGATGAAATGGATCGTAAACGACACCGACTTGGGGAACTCCGTCAATTAGTAACCCGATTGAGGCGGAGAAAAAGGGATACTGATGAGCATAATTTGTGGTGCCATCTAGGGGATCGATTGCCCAGAGGTATTCGCTTTTTGTATCTCCCAGTTGCCCAGATTCTTCTGCCAGGATTTGATGGTGGGGAAAATGGCGATTGATGACTGAAAGAATGGTGGCTTCGGCGGCTTTATCTGCTTCGGTTACGAGGTCGCCTGGGCGTCCTTTTTCTTCAACGGCTTCTAATTTGCCCCAGTAGCTTTGCAAGACGGCACCAGCAGCTAGCGCCGCCTCGGTGGCAATATCTAGAAAAATTTGCAGTTGGTCAGGGGTATGGCGTGTCATATTTTTGGCTAATAGCTAATGGCATTGAACAATGAATAATTAGCCATTCGCAATGAGCCGTTAGCGATTTTGACGCCGAAACTCTGCTGGAGTCCAGCGCATGGGTTTTTCTGGGTTCCAAATGCCTTTGCCCATAATTCGAGCATATTCTTGAGCGGTGGTGAGCCGTTGGTCATATTTGTTGTTGAGCGATCGCGGTACAAACACATACCCTTCTACCACCATCTGCTCGTTCAGCAATACCCCATCTTTCCACACATAAGCTAACCGGCGCTCAAACTGGTCTTTGCTTGACCCATCCGACTCTAACAAAACGGATTGTCCGGCAATCAACTGCTTAAGTCGCTCTTGAGCCGCCGATCCCCAAGGCTGCTGTTTCATGTCGGGTGCCTCGATTCCCAGCAGTCGCACTCGCTCTACCAAAGCGGATTGCTTGCTGGTATCCAGCACTTCCAGGGTTTGTCCGGTGACAACCCGCTCCACCTTCACGGTGACGCCTGTCGGAACTTCTTTCGCTTGGCAACCGACCAAGAAAAACCAAAAGCCAAAAGCCAAAAGGCAAAAGAGAAAATTCTTTTGCCTTTTTGTTTTTCGCGATCGCCTTTGGTTATTCTTCATCCAGCGGTAAACCGAAACGGACTTTGCCCTTGCCAAAATAGCGACCGAACTGGAGTTCGTAAACTTCATCCTCATCCTGAGTTTCTACTTCCAAGTCGGAGCGAGGATAACTTACGCAGAGTAGAGCATAGCCTTTGTCGCGCAGTTGCGGAGAAAGCCCCATTGCTTCTGGCTGATGGATTTCCCCTGAGAGGACGCGCACGGCACAGGTGGTACAAGCGCCATTGCGACAGGAAAAAGGCAACTCGACGCTCTGATGCTCGACGCTAGATAGGATATAGCGATCTTCTGGCACCTGAAGGTCATGGTGAGTGCCGGTTTGGCGATTGCGTATCCGAATGGTGTGGTAATTCGTCATAGTTTTAGTGTATTATTAAAAATCGCAGCTTTGAGTTGCACATTTCAAAATAAATAAACCTCTGGAGAGGTGGCCGAGTGGTTGAAGGCGCAGCACTGGAAATGCTGTTTAGGGCAACTTAACGTGGGTTCGAATCCCACCCTCTCCGTTTAAAATCAAAACTCAGCATTGCTGAGAGGCTTATCGCCCTAGAAGTATCCTCTGGGGCGATATTTATTTTTGGGGAGCGCTTCAGTATCAGCGCGTGAATCCCCAGCAGAAAAAGCGATTGGTATTTGATTTTGCAGCAGGAGTGTTGACGTTGGTGGGGTAAGAGCGATCGGATTCAAATTTGACTAGAGAGAAAGACGCGATCGCGCGTTTTGAATAAATTAGAAGTGCCTAATAAAAAACAATAAAAAAAGGGTGAGCATTACCCACCCTAAGACGAATCAATTAACCAACAGCATCGTTTATTTTGCGGGTTGCGCCTTGTTTTGAACCAGCAGCCGCTCAAAACTTAGGGCAAACACTCCCAGCGTCACCAGTACGATGCCGAAAATTGATATCGGCTGTAAAGCATTCTGAGCGCTCGGAATAATCAAAAATGCCAAAACTGCCGTTAATACAGGCCCACTAGAGGCGATGATTGAGGCTCGTGCGGCACCCAAGAAGCGAACGCCAAAGTTATTTAACAAATAGCCTGCTAGAGTTAATATCCCCAAGACAACGCCGCCGATAATCAAACCCAGCCGCCGATCGGGGATGACCTGAACAGCCAAATTTTCTGGTAATGGCAACATCAGACTGATACTAGCCAGGACAAAGATGGTTGTAAACTGAACCAAGCTGACGGGGACGGGGTGAAGCTTTTGAAAGCCAAGCTGCATAAAAATCAGGTAGAAGGCAAAGGCGATTCCTGAGGCGGCGGCGGTGCCAACTCCCACCCCAGAAATGCTTGCCACCCCACTATTAACTGCCGGGAAGATTTTAGGCCAAGCTGCGAGGATAACACCCAAGGAAATCGTGCACATCACTCCAACGCGCAGGAAGGTGGGGCGATCGCCAAAAAACAGCCACGCCAGCGGGACTGTAATAATTGGATACATAAACAGAATTGTCACTGCAACCCCTGGGCCAATTTGGGGGATGGCGATATAAATCAGGACTTGCGACAAAAACAGGAAGAAGCCACTCCCGACTACCGTTAAAAGTCCGCGCCGGTCTGGATCTAATAAAAACTTCTTAATATCCCTCCACACGTTGGGATAGAGAACGATGGCAAGTAAAGCCATTAAAGGCAGCACCACCATCATGCGGAACCACAAAATTAACAGCGAGTTGCCCAAACCTAGCTTGATGAATCCTCCCAAGGAAAACAAGTTAAAAATTTGACTTTCTCTGCCAATGATTTGGACAACCACGTTATGAACCGACAGCGCCACGGTAGAAATTAAAATCAACAATAACCCTAACTGACCTTGGGAGCTTGGTTTAGGTTGGCGTGGCGGTGGTAGCGGGGCAGCCGGAACCGAGAACGGAATCGCATTCGCTTCTGGAGGCTGTTTGCGATCGCTATAAGCTTGCCCTCCCACCTCTGACTCTGATGGTACTAATGGCAGCGCATCGCTTTCTGCTTGCAGTTGTTCGTGCAGGCGATTGACGAGAGTTTCTAAAATTGCTTCTCCTTGTTGCTCCAAGCCGTGCATCCGCGACAGCTGCTGGGAGAACGAACTTTGATAGCTGCTGATGTCTTGTTGCAGTGTTTTAAAAGTCGTTCTTAGGGTTGTATCCAAGGAAGAGAGGATTCGGTAGGCACTGTCGTTGTAGTCATTTGCCGAGGGCGGCAAATTGGCGCTGCTAGTGCCACCCAGCGGGTGATAGGAACTACCTGGTTGCTGGGACAGCCGTTGCATCAGCAGATCTTGCAGGTGTTCTGCGATCGCTTGGGTGAGTTGTCCAACTAAATATTGCTGCTGATCCTGATCAATTTGTTCTTGAGGCAGAGAGCTTTGGGACGAGGGTAATTGCTGACGCTGAGCTTGTAGATGATTGATCTCATCGACCAACCGGGATTTCTCAGCCTGGAGTCGCTCAACGTCTTGATTCAACTGGACGATGAGATTTTGCTTCAGGTTCTCAAGTTCCTGCGTCATCGCCCTCAAAAGAGCCTCTGTTGCCGTAGCATTTCCGGTGTTGTGATTTTCCGGTAGATTGTCCAGTTGCCCCATTAGCGTATAACCTCGGTACGATTGGCTATAACGAAGTGTAGTTTTAACTTAGTCTACTTAAGTCTTGTTAGTATTTCTGATATTTTGGCAGATACACTTTCTGATGGATGTGATTTTGCTCAACTAGGTGTTGTTTCTCTGATGAAGAAAAGTGTTTGATGTTTTGTCATCAATCCTGACAGATTACTCCAAAATTCTGGTGATTTTTAAGAGATTTTTCTGGTGAATTTAATTTTGTTATAGACTGTTGAATCTTGCAGTGACTGCAAGAAAAACTACTTAGACACTATCCTCCCTCGACATATTGAAGAACAAAGAGGGAGTTTCTTCTTCCCGCGAGCGAGAGACTTTTGGAGGGTTCAGACAACTTTTGCAAGAAGTCTAATATTTTGATCCCTAAAGCCCCAATAAAAGGGGGAAGAAAGTTCGCGCCACGTTTAGAAGCAGAGGTTTGAGCTTTGTAATACGCGGATGAAACAGCGCCGTGTCTCCCTGCCTGAAAGCCAATTGATCGCTGGCATTTAGGATCGAGTTTTTGGACGCGGACGCATTTTCCCCAACAGGGTAGCAGCCGCCGCCTAGAAACTCCTTCCAGAAAGAGTGTATCCCAATCGGGCAACCGGAGAGGGGATGTAAAGTTTTAAATTGAATCCATCAAGTGGAAAATTCCGAATTGTCCCCCTATCTGACGGATAACTAGAAAGATAATTGCCCCCAAACCCGCACTAATGGGAAGGGTAATTAGCCAAGCGAGTCCAATCGATTGCAGCGTTTGGAAGCGGATGGATTTCCAGTCTTTGACTGCACCAATGCCAACCACAGCACCGACAAGGGCGTGGGAGGTGGAGACGGGCAAGCCGAGCCGGGAAGCAAGCAAGATGGTCGTAGCGGTTGCGAGTTCGGCGCAGAAGCCACCGCTCGGCTGGAGGGCAATAATGCCTTCTCCAATTGTCGCAATGACTTTTTTGCCCCAGACGGCAAGACCAGCAACGATACCGGCACCGCCCAATACTAGAATCCAGAGGGGAATGCTAAAGCCAGTGATAGGAACGGAACCTGTGCGATTGATATAAACGATCGCCGCTAAGGGAGCGATCGCGTTGCCAACATCATTGGAACCGTGGGCAAAGGCGACGAAGCAGGCACTTAATAGCTGAAACCGTGCTAGCTGGCGCTCAATGGGATTGAGAATTTTAGATTGGGAGTTTGGGATTTCGCGGTTGTCCGTCTCATTGGCTCCCGCGATAACTCTTGTGTCTACAAGCTGCTCTGCTTCCTCGCGCGCTAATTGTCGCCAGATGAACCGGGTAAGGCCAACTGATGCGATCGCGCCAATCAACAGAGGGATATCGTGGGCAGGAAGGTTGATGCCGAAACGATTTGTCAGCCAGGTATCGATGGGTTGACTCACAGAGGGTAGAACAATCACCCCAAAGACGCCCAGCAACGTCACGCTCAACCAGGGGATCCATTCGCGCAGTTGAAAAAGTGGGTTGGGTTGATCGAGAATCCAACGCTTGACAACGCTGTAGAATAACGCGGCAATCGTGCCACTGATGATCGGCGTTATCACCCAGGCGAAGCTGATTAGACCAATTAATGACCAATCAATGGCACCGACACCCGCCGCCACCCAGCTAAAACCGGCGATCGCACCGACTACCGCATGAGATGATGCGACTGGCAAGCCCAGACTGGTGGCAATTTGCAGCCAGACGCCACAGGCTATCAATACCGAAACCATGCCAATCAGTAGCATCTGAGGTACGGCAGCGAACAGTTCTGGATTGACAACCCCGGTTGCCAGCGTCTCCGATACGGAACGACCAAACAGCACGGCACCTGTAAATTCCAACACTCCGGCAATCACCAATGCCTGCCGTAGGGTGACAGCCTTCGATCCCACCGACGTTCCCATCGAGTTAGCAACGTCGTTTGCGCCCAGATTCCAGGCAACGTAGAAAGCTAGCAGGGCAACAAAAACAATCATGCCGTAAATATAGATATTGACACAGCTAGTTTATCCGGTGAGGGATAGGGGAGCGAACTGAGAACTCAGCGTGCGGCTAACGCCTCGCTTCTCTAACGCGATCGCGCTGAAGGGAGAGGAAGCGGCGATCGGGATTTGAAGCGATGATTTTTACTCAAATCGAGGCAAAATTTGCGCGATTATCACTGCGGATACACGCGCCCAACTCTGTATAAGTATCTATTCAACGATTTGGGAAGACCGACTTCTCAATTGGAGCGGTGTGAGTTTAGTAGGGCTAATTTATGCGTTTTCCTCATGTTGCTGTTTGTACTTTAGCTGCTTTTGTGGCTGGAGGGATGACAGCCCAAGCAAGTGAAAGTCCGAGTTCCGAAGGTTCTCCCCAGGCAGCCGTGACCGATGAGGGGAGTGTTGCCACCCCGATGGTGACTCCTAGAAGTATGACAGCGATCGCTGCCCCAGAAATCCAACCAGAACCACGATTGGCATCCAGGCAGGAATTTGCGCCGCCTTCTGAGAATGCCCCAGGATTCACTGTAAGGCAACTTCCGGCATTGACGGCTGCTCCCCAAACTGATTTGCCAGAAATCCCTGAAACTGCGGCGCTTCCCTCAAATAACCTCCTCTCCCAGTTATCAACAGCTTCTGATATTAACCAGTCTGCATCTGAGGAATCCGGGAGGAAAGCTTCTGACTTAGCTTCCTTCCGAAACGGGGAAACCGTTAACGAAGTGGCTGTCAATGAACGAACGATACCCAGTGGAGGTGTATTTACATCCAAGGCTGAGGCACTCCGTCCAGATGAGGCGATCGCTAACTCGTCAACGGTACAAACCAGCCAGTCAATGGCAACGGAACCGAAAGCCAGAAATACCTGTGCCTCGCAAAGAATCAAGAACGTTAAATCCTTAGATAATGCAACTTATCAAGTTGCTCAAGAAGTAAGCACACCGGCTACAGAACGCTGTCCGGGTCCGGAACCTGTTGCGCCGCTAGCGTTGCCAGCACCCATTGAGGAATTTGAAGCTTCGCCCGCCCTGAGCATTTATATCCCAGTTGGCTATGGTGCCGATAGAAACACCGCCTTTATCAGCGGCACCTATCAACCCAACGTGCGAGAAGATAGTGGTTCTGTCGGGGCTGCGGGAATCGGCATCGGCTTAGGCAATGCCGATAAAGCCGTGGGGGTAGAACTATCCTACGCTTTAGCGACAAATGATAGCTTCGGCGAAGGTGGTTTTAATGGCAAGCTGCATCGTCGATTTGGGGGAGATGTATCAGCAGCATTAGGCTGGAATGGTTTTTTAAATATTGGTCACAACGACTTTGAACAATCCAAATATGGAGTTGTTACCAAAGTATTCCGAACGCGAGAATCTCTCAATGATGCTTTCAGCCGCGTTGCTTTTACGGTTGGTGTCGGCGATGGACAGTTCCGTTCCAACGGTGCGGTTGATGCGGGTGAAAACAATATCAACGTGTTTGGAAATTTGGCAGTTCGCGTTGTTCGACCTGTTAGTTTGATTGCGGAATGGACAGGACAGGACTTAGCATTGGGTCTTTCCATCGCTCCCTTCAAAAACTTTCCTTTTGTGATTACTCCAGCCTTGCGCGACGTTGCGGGTGCGGGTGATGGCTCTCGATTTGTATTAGGTGTTGGGACAGCATTGAAGTTTTAAGGAGGAGTACCCCAAATGCACACCATAAAATCTCTGGGTTGGGTTGTTGGCTTATCAATTGTGGCGCTGGGTATGGCTGCACCGGCGAGAGCTGACCGTAGCTATTCTGACATCACGGGCACGAATATCTGGAACAACACGGCACCCGTCTTTGATACTGATGACAAGTTAGATCCGGAACTAACCGCAAATATTACCCGGCTTAACCAGGAGTCAGAAGCAGCTTTTCAAGCCTGCGGGGCTGCTCTGACGGAACAAACTCCCACTACCCGCCGGTTTACTCGACAGCCTCAAACACCCCCCCCGGTTCCCCAGGCGTGTCAGCGGTTAGAAGAGTTAAGGACAGAAGTCGAAAACTTGAGAACGACTTTGCAGCAACAAGACCTTTCCAGAGCAAACTCCGGTTTGCGGACTTGGTAACGGTTCGGTTGTCAGTTGCAGAGTCATTCTAGTGTGAGCAGGAGAAAGAATACGATGAGGCAGATGAAGCGTAAAAACGGTAGAACCGCCGGGTTCAAGTGGCTACTGGGAGCGATCGCGGCTGGGTTTATGGGTGTGGCAACGCCCGTTCACGCTGAAGATTTGTTTGGAAATGAAGCTGTCCAGTTCCCGGTAGATACAACGATTGAATTTGAATTCAAAGAGTCCCACGGAGCTTATCGATCAACGCTTGGCGTTGTCAATTTAGATACGGGTGAAGAGACCGTGCTGTTTCAGGAAGTCAAACCCTATGACGGCTTCGGAAGCGAACAGCCCCAGCCTTCTTCGCCCGGTCAAAATAATATTGGCACGGCAATCGATTTTCTGGGGACAGTTGATGGGGGAGCTGTAGAAAATCGACTCAGCGAATATACTTTTAAGGCAAATACCCGGTATGCTTTCTACCTGGAATCTGTTAGCCCTACAGGTCAAACTCGACGCAGTGTCAGATCCACCACCAACTTGGCAGCCGCGTTTAATGGCAGTTTGGACGGTGGCACGAACGAAGAAATTACTGGCGTTCGCATCGCTTGGGACGATACAGGGCTACCCCAACCAGGAAAAGATGAGGATTTCGATGACTTCGTGATTGAGGCGGGAGGTTTTCCACCCGTTCCCTGTCCGCCAATCCGCTAATCGCAATTTCATGATTTTAATCCCCCAGCCCTTCTGAAAAAGAGGGGTAATATTTGGGGGATTTTGTTTTGAGTCGATATTAATTAACGAGAGCGATCGCGCTTCAGGAGATGAGGATGCGAACTGACAAGTCAGCGCTTCGCGATCGCTCCCAGTTATCCCAGCCACTTACACTCAAACAGAATAGAGATTGTTTGGCAAATCAGTATTCCTTTGAGAGAATATTATCGTTGACATTCCTCCAAAGGAATATTAGACTGAGAGGTAGCAAATGGCTTGGACTTGGGAACTGTATCAGGACGCGAGTGGAGAGATCCCAAAGGATCTGCTGGCTTTCTTCGTTGGACTCATGTCACCAGATGAGTTCCCCCCAGATCCGCCTGTGCCAGTGCTAA
>NZ_JAMPKC010000026.1:0-70954 GCF_039961975.1 Trichocoleus sp. DQ-A3
TGAGACAGGTTTTTTCGTTCACTTTCCCCCAATAATCCGCTTATATAGTTCCTAAACTCCCGTTTTTGGGCTTGATGCGTCAATATATCATCAAAGCGTTTGCACCATCTATTGAAGCAAGGGGGCATGGCGGCGGGAGTTGTCTCTTTCATTTATCACACCATAACGTGAAATGGTTGCCATGCCTGTATTATACCTTTTTAGAGTCTTGTTTTTCGTTTAAGCACCGTTATTTGGGTAGGTTATATTAAGGCTCTGACGTTTGTAGGGCATGGTAATGCCATATTCTTATAAATTTATTGCACCAGCTCAAAAATTTCCATAGAATATTCCGCTGATTAATTTCACATTTTTGGATGATTTTAGGGTTACTTCTAATATCGTCTATAATTTGAATAAAAAAATCGAAATTATCAGAAACTTTGTTGGGATTAAGCCTGCTGATAGCAGTTTTAGTTCTTATTGGTAGTTAATGTGTTTTATCAGCACAAGCGTGTTATCTAAACCAAAGCCTCAACATAAAAGATTTTATTAATTCCGGGACGAAGAATGTGAAATTGTGAAGGACAGCAAATAATTTATTGTTTGTCAGCGATAAAGCGAAATAAAAAGAGCGATCGCCCTTTTTATTTCGCTCTTTCCCTCAATATCTCTGCTATGGCTTAATCAAACGCCTAGTTTGTGTTGCATGGCGATAGTTAGACATCAGTTTTTCTCGCTGTTGATATGGATAATACATGATAGCAGCTAAGGATAAACTGGTTCCTAGTAAGGATAAAAACAGAAAGAAATTGAAGAAGCCGATATTGAATCCTGTCCCTAAGCTCATGCCGAAACCTGTTATTAAAAGTGCGCTGCCAATGGCAATCTTTTCAGGAAATCCCCTTTCTTTATAATTTTTAATGACTGCCCCATTTAGGAAGCCAATTACTAGACCTGCCAAGGTTCCCAAGGCAGTAATCGCCGCCGGTAAGAACCCTGATGACAACAAAACAACTAACATTGTCACAGTGGTCAACCAAGCTGCAATCTTTATGCCTAGCACAGTTCTGATGCCAACTGCTGCCAGTAGAGTTCCGGCGCTAAACCAAGCCAAAAATACCGCGATTACTCCAACTTCAAAAATTGCTACAGATGTCCAAGAGGTAAATTTGAATAGAATTGCTACCATCCAAGTGATCGCACCTGTCCAAAATCCAGTCATTGCTAAAGCAATTCCTAATAGCAAAGCCATTGAAATATAAGGCGGCTTTGGAGTTTCAAGCAGAGTTGTGCGAACTGTAATCGTGAGCGGGTAAGTTTCTGGGGAAGAATTGGTGTGTAATAAAATCTGACGGCTGTAGGTTTTATCTGCCATCAACTTATTCGTATTCACGGTGATTTTGCAATCAGCATGATTACTCTTAAATGTGGCGGGTTCAAAGGAAATCCAAGCATGAGAATTGGAATAGCGCGGATCGCTGTGGTGGGGGGCTACTTCCCAAGTCCCTTCTAGCAAAGTGTCCGGAACGGAATTATTAACCCTAACGGTTTGAGTTAATTTTTCGCCTAGTTGTGTTGTTTTAAATTCCAAAGCCAGTTGGCTAAATTTAACTTCCGGTAAGCGATTAACATAAATCGGCTTGAGAGCTTCCAAAGCAGCCGTAGCATTGGGGAAACGGTCTTTTGCTTTGGGTTCGACCATTTTTGAGAGCCAATCCACAAAACGCAGGCTCAGCTTGGGAAGCAGCGGCTTGAAATTAAGGCGACCATCTTCATCAAATAAGGTGTCAATTGCCGTTGATTTTATCCCAGTTAATAAGCAAATGAGTGTTGCGCCTAAACCATATAAATCTGTCGCTTCGTTTAGCTGGCGGTTGTATATCTGTTCGGGTGCCATAAACCCAAATGTCCCAGCGGCGACGCTGCTCATTGCCATTTCCCCACTGCCAATTCGAGCTAAGCCAAAATCCACCAAATAAACATTTAGTTGTTCGTCTACGAGGATATTTTCAGGTTTAACATCCCGATGAATTACAGATGGAATGCGATTTTGTAAATAAACAAGAATCTCTAGGACAGAAACAGCAATTTTCTGGATGTCATCCGGGTCAAAACTGCGCGGAGAGGATAAAGGCAGGGCGTCTTTATGCTCCTGCACCATACAAAAGCCAGATGGGGTTTCAAAAGAATCGAGATAACGGGGAATTCCCGGATGATCGAGTCCTCGCAAGACTTGAATCTCGCGCTCGTAAGCTTTAAAACCCGACCATTCAGACCCAACTTGGGCAAATAGAAATCGCTTCAGGATGACTGACTGTTCTGTGACGTTATCCTTTGCCAGATAAGTGATGCGACCCCCGGCGCGATTGCGCCCAAGTTCTCGAAGGGTCTGATAGCGGGGACGGGGACTCGAAGTGTGTGAGGAGTTGCTCATGACAGCAAACAATGCAGGTAGATGGCGTCTATTCTAGGCGATCGCTTTCCTTTCGTTTTTTCCCTTCGCGCCCTATAACAAAGAGAGCGCAACGCTTACCTAAGTGCGTCTTCGGGCTTAAACCTCCACAAATGCTAACTCCTCTTCTTCAACCTCGTGCCATGTGGAATTCGCCAGTCGTTCAATTGCCCGATCGATTGTCTCCAAACCCTGCTCAAGATTTTCGATTGTGGCTAAATGTCCGCGCAACTCAGCAGCACCAGCAAAACCTTTGGCATACCAAGTCATGTGCTTCCTGGCTTGTCTGATACCGCGATCGCCTTTATATTCCCACAAAGCTTGTAGATGTTCTTTTGCACATTCCAACCGTTGTATCGGCGTTGGCGGCGTCTTTTCTTGACCAGTTTTCAAGAAATAGTCAATTTCTCCCACTAGAAAGGGATAACCCAGAGTTCCCCGCGAACACATCACCCCATCCGCGCCAGTTTGTTCCAAACACTTCACCGCCGCTTCTACGGAAAACATATCGCCATTGGCAATCACTGGAATCGACAGAATTTCCTTGACTTTACCAATCCACTCCCACTTGGCAGGGCCAGTGTAACCTTGGGAACGGGTGCGACCGTGGACTGTAATCATTTGCGCCCCCGCATCTTCCATGCGCTTGGCAAAGTCCAGAATATTGATTTCCTTATCTGTCCAACCGATGCGGGTTTTCACCGTTACCGGCACATTCACCGCCTTCACGACCGCTCGGACAATTGCCTCAGCGACTTCTGGTTGCCGCAATAACGAAGAACCACCGCCGTTTTTCGTAATTTTGTTGACCGGGCAACCCATGTTGATATCAACCGTATCAGCGCCCTCTTCCACAGCCATTACAGCCGCTTCTGCCAAGAAATCGGGGCGACAGTCAAACAACTGAATGCTAATCGGTCTTTCGTTCGGATCTACCTCCATAATCTTGGGGAGTTCCTTCACGTAATGGAGTCCCGTCGCGTTCACCATCTCGGTGTACATCATCGAGTCAGGTGCATGGCGACGCACCAAGCGACGAAACACCATATCGGTAACGCCAGAGAGGGGCGATTGTAAAACCCGGCTTTTGACTTCAAAAGAGCCAATTTTCAGCGGTGTCGAGAGTCGGGATTGCAGGGTGGGAGAAAGAGTAACCATAGGTTCTATCGCGGTCAACCGGGCTTTTTCATTTTACGAGCGATCGCTGTTGAACCATTTGATTATGGCGATCGCCCCGATCTCTATTGTGAATTGCGATCGCTTACGATAAGGGCACCTGAGCGCCACTGGCATCTGAAGTTGCTTCCTCATCCCATCGGTTGCTCAGTGTTGCTAAGCGATCGCGGTACTCGATGCGGCTGACCCATTCTTCGGGCCATGCTGCCATTCCTAAATAGGCTCCGGCGAAAGCACCCGTGAGGCAGGCAATAGAGTCCGAATCGCCTACGGTGAGTGCTGCACGACGAAGCGCCGCCACTGGCTCTTCAGGAAACAGTAGAAAGCATAGTAGACCTGTGGCAAAGGCTTCTTCTGCTACCCATCCTTCACCCGTCGCCAAACAGGGGTCTGCATCCCGGTTCGGTTCTGCCAAGGCGGCATCCAGACGGTCAAGGGCTGATAAACATTCATCCCACCCACGACTGATAAATTCCTCTGGTGTAGTGATAGAGGGACGTTGCCAGAGCAACCCCAGCCAGTCGGCGTGGTAGATCGAGCGTTGCTCCTCAGCATAGGCGCGAAGTCGCGAAGGCAACCCTTCGGGATTGGCACCCGCAACCAGGTCAGCGATCGCTCTTGCCGTTAAATCCGAGGCGGCAAGAGCGGTGGGATGCCCGTGGGTCAAAGCTGCCTGGAACTGAGCGATCGCGGCGCGGGTCGTTTCGTTCAAATTCTTGACGAGTCCCACGGGTGCCACCCGCATATTGGCTCCACAACCCTTTGAGTTTGCCACCGTTGCCTGCTGCCACGGCAGGTCAGTCGCCAAGTTAGCGCAAGCATTTAGACAAGTATTGCCCGGTGCCCGGTTATTGTCAGGACTGTCCCACCAGTCGATGAAGGCGCGGCGCAGAGGCGGCTCTAAGTTGTCAGCGAGAAAAGGCGGTATTACTTCCATGAGTGCCTCTCCAACCGCTAAAGTCATCTGCGTGTCATCTGTAACGCGAGCCGGATTGCCCATTGGTTGCTGCGGCCCTTGGGGTGGGAAGCGGCGCAGGATCTCGTCAACATTGAGAAACTCAGTTACAGCACCGAGCGCGTCACCAAAAGCTAAACCAAACAGGCATCCAGAAGCACGGCGCATAGCTAGTACAACTCTTCTTTTTTAGAAATTCCGAACGATGGCTCGAAAATCGCATCCTTTGTAATACATATAATACAAGCTTTGAGAACGAACTAATCGTGAATGATTTAGGTGGTGTTGGTAGAGAGTCCAACGAGCTAATCGCGATCGCATTGAATTCCTCTAGACGGCAAATACACCTATTTAATTACGGCTTGCCCCCATACCTAAAGCCCCTGATTTCCTTACAGTAGACACAGTGAAAGCAATCAGCAGATGTTAAGTGATTGAGCCAAAGGGGATGCCTCCTGAAGGTTAACCGTCCTTCCTCAGGTTCGGAAAACCCCACAACACCAGAGTGGCTAATCCCGCACACTATATAGATCGGTACGCACGCACCAATGGTTATTAAATCTGGAAAGAGCTGCTGATTTAACCCGGTTGGTTCAATTTGTAGTTCCGTATCCGCCCTCAAAAGTTTTTGTAGTTATTAGGAAGCCGAAATACCCCTATGGCAAAAGTAGTTGGAATTGACTTAGGTACGACAAACTCCTGCGTAGCAGTGATGGAAGGTGGTAAACCCACCGTGATCGCTAACGCAGAAGGTTTTCGGACAACCCCCTCTGTCGTAGCATTTGCCAAAAATGGCGATCGCTTAGTGGGTCAAATCGCCAAGCGTCAATCGGTGATGAACCCCGAAAACACCTTCTATTCGGTGAAGCGTTTTATCGGACGCAAGTTTGAAGAAATCACCCACGAAGCCACCGAAGTTTCTTACAAAGTGCTGCGCGATAGCAACGGCAACGTTAAGCTAGACTGCCCCGCTCAGAGCAAGCAGTTTGCACCAGAAGAAATTTCTGCCCAAGTGCTTCGCAAGCTGGTGGATGATGCCAGCAAGTACCTTGGAGAAACCGTTACCCAAGCTGTAATCACCGTTCCCGCTTACTTCAACGACTCCCAGCGCCAAGCTACCAAAGATGCTGGTAAGATTGCCGGGATTGATGTAATGCGGATTATCAACGAGCCAACCGCCGCTTCCTTGGCGTACGGACTCGAAAGAAAGGCCAACGAAACCATTCTGGTATTTGACCTGGGTGGCGGTACCTTCGACGTATCCATTTTGGAAATGGGCGATGGCGTGTTTGAAGTGTTAGCGACCTCTGGCGACACTCACCTGGGTGGTGACGACTTCGACAAGAAAATCGTTGATTACTTAGCCGAAGAATTCAGAAAATCTGAAGGCATTGACCTCCGCAAAGACCGTCAAGCCCTCCAGCGTCTCACCGAAGCCGCTGAAAAAGCCAAGATTGAGTTATCTAGCGTTACCCAAGCGGAAATCAACCTGCCATTTATCACCGCTACCCAGGATGGTCCAAAGCACCTGGATATGACCCTGACTCGCGCTCAGTTTGAAGGACTCTGCGCTGACTTGATCGATCGCTGCCGCATTCCTGTAGAGAACGCCCTGCGCGACGCCAAGCAAGACAAGAGTGCAATTAATGAAGTCGTGCTGGTCGGTGGTTCTACCCGGATTCCTGCCGTACAAGAACTGGTGAAGCGGGTTTTGGGCAAAGAACCCAATCAAACCGTCAACCCGGATGAAGTGGTAGCTATCGGTGCCGCAATTCAAGCCGGTGTCCTCACAGGTGAAGCTGGAACTGAAGGACTATTGCTGCTCGACGTTACCCCCCTATCTTTGGGTGTGGAAACCCTCGGTGGCGTGATGACCAAGATTATCCCCCGCAACACCACGATTCCTACCAAGAAGTCTGAGGTCTTCTCTACTGCTGTAGATAATCAAACCAACGTAGAAATCAAGATTCTACAAGGCGAACGGGAGATGGCGGCGAACAACAAAGAGTTGGGGATCTTCCGTCTGGATGGGATTCCTCTAGCTCCTCGTGGAATGCCACAAATTGAAGTTACCTTCGACATTGACGCCAACGGTATCCTGAACGTCACAGCTAAGGATCGCGGTACTGGCAAAGAGCAATCGATCAGCATCACGGGTGCTTCCACCCTGCCCCAAAACGAAGTGGAGCGGATGGTCAAGGAAGCCGAACAAAATGCGAGCACTGACCGGGAGCGTCGTGAGAAGATTGACCGCAAGAATCAAGCTGACTCCCTCGTTTACCAAGCTGAGAAGCAAATGGCTGACTTGGGCGACAAGGTTCCCGCTGCTGACAAGAGCAAGGTCGATGGATTGGTCAAAGACCTGCGCGATGCGATCGCTAAGGAAGACGATGAGCGCATCAAGACGCTCACCACAGAGCTACAGCAGGCTCTCTACACCATCGGCACGAACATCTATCAACAAGCAGGCGGCGCAGGTGCAGCTCCTGGCGATGGCACCGGCACCCCTGGTGGTGGTGGTTCCAGTCAGTCCACTGGTACTGGGGATGATGTAATTGATGCTGATTTTACGGAAAGCAAGTAATTAGCTAAGTGCTAATCGCTAATTGCTAATTGCTAATAAGGGCTGATGAATTGCTTTTGGGCGCTCATCAGCCCTTTTTTAATGCAAAACTACGCACAATTACTTTCTTCCTTGTCCCAAAATGACCCGCTCCCTAGAAGCGTGTCTAGTCTAAGGTTCGGGTTTCCTTCCTCAACCTAGCTCCCTACTGCTTTGCGTACCTTTGCGCCAACCTCAGCGTACCTTTGCGTTAAAAACAGAAATTATTGATGCTACTCCACCGGGAAGGCACCAGGTTGCACTTGAACCGTTTCAGTCCGACCGCTACGGTTGACCTCTACTTCTAATCTGGAGCCGACGCTACTCGCTTCTACCCGTTCTTGCACTTGATCGGCACTTGCGACCGCTTGACCGCCAACTTTCTGGATCACATCTCCTGCACGCAAGCCAGCGCGTTCTGCGGGAGAGTTTTTGACCACCCGAACGATGACAACGCCTTTATCCTGCGTAACTTTGAAGCCTGCCTCATTGTCTTTGTTAATGTCGTCTTTTAGTTCCGGCGTCAGCGTTACCATTTGAATTCCCATGTAGGGATGCTCGACGCGACCTTTGCTAAATAGCTGATTGGCGACTCGTTCGGCGGTTTCAATCGGGATGGCAAAACCGAGTCCCTGAGCATTTGCCCGAATGGCTGTATTAATCCCAATCACTTCACCCCTGGCATTTAGCAAGGGACCTCCGGAATTACCGGGGTTGATAGCGGCATCGGTTTGGATAAATCTGACTCGCTTATCCGGGACACCTACCTGCGAACTGGAGCGACCCGTCGCGCTGACGATACCCACCGTCACCGTGTTATCTAGACCGAGGGGATTGCCAATTGCGATCGCCCACTGTCCCGGTATTAAGTTATTCGAGTCTCCCAAGCGTACCGTCGGCAACTTTGTCGCATCAATTTTGACAACTGCCACATCCGTAACCGGATCGGCTCCCACAACTTGACCCTCCATCGTCCGACCATCTTTGAGCGTCACCTTGACCTTATCTGACCCCGCGACAACGTGGGCATTTGTCATTAAGCGACCATCAGCACTGAGAATGAAGCCAGATCCGGTACCTCGTTCCACCCGTTCTTCCGGAACCGGCGTTTCGTTCCCAAAAAATCGTCGGAAAAACGGGCTTCTGAAAGTATCTGGAATGTCCTGCGATACGGTACGAGCCGCATCAATTCGCACGACAGCAGGGCCAACTTTTTCGGCTGCTTCGGCAATAAAATTCAGGTTCTCTTGGGGAGCGCGATTCTGGGGCGGGGAGATTTGCTGTAGCGCGGCTGGAATCGCTGATGGGATTCTGCCTTCGACACTGGGGTTGTCTGCTGCGAAATGGCGACTGGCATATATTCCTGCACCACCGCCGATAGCCAGCAAAGCTAGATAAGTGGTCAGCTGTTTGACAAGTAAACTCATGGTCTTTGGGCTGAAGGACAGCAATACAGGTAATAATTCCACTCTAATCAAAAAATGCTGTGGATGAGCAGCATTTGGGTAGAGTTTTAACTGGGTTTCAAGATATTGGGGTGCCCAAGAGGAGGCACAAACAGCGCATCAGAGTGCATACGCGATCGCTTGGTTTGTCGCGTTGGCGTCACCACTACCCCAGGATACAGCCAACACTGGACACGCCCGATTCCCTGGGCTAAGACAGTGTAAACACTGTCCGTACATCTACTTACCTTGTCAGCCATGCAACTCCAGAAAATCAGCCTTACCGGGGTGCAAAACCTTGTACCCTTACTGATTACTTTTGTGGCAACTGTCTTAACCCCTTTCCCAGGGAAGACGGCTGAAATTTTCCCTGGCTCTCAGGTGTTGGCACAAACTCCAGAGGCTCCAGCGACCGTCAATCCAATCAATATCGAACAAATTCGACAAGTTGCTAAGGAACACAACGCTACACTCGTTGAATACTCAATTAATTACGAGACGTTCCCCGTTCAAGGAAAAGAACAAACCCAGGAATCAGAACTGCTGATTTGGGTGGTTCAACCCACAGGTGAAATCACCTTACGACGGGTTGACCTTAAACCGTTGTGGCAGAAGCAAAATACCTCCCTCTCAGCGTTGGTGAGTAGTAGTCGTGCGGCGATGGGGTTCGGGAATGCTGCAAATAAGAGTGGCATCGTCGTGACGACAAAACAGGACAATCGCCTAAGTAAACAGTTACAGCAACTTCATCAGCTGCTCGTTGAGCCGATTGCCGAATTGTTGCCAAAAGCTCCGAACGCTCGTGTCGCCTTTATCCCGCAAAAATCCCTGTTTCTGCTTCCCTTCGCAGCGCTGCAAGATAAACAAGGCAAATACCTAATCGAGCAACACGCAATTTTTACCGCTCCCTCGATTCAGGCGCTGGATTTACTTTACAAGCATCGACAGCGAATCCAAGGGATTGCCAAGGATGTGCTGGTGGTGGGGAATCCGACGATGCCCCGCGTTCCTCCCAAGATAGGGCAAAAGCCGGTGTTGTTACAGCAACTGCCCGGAGCGGAACAGGAAGCAAACGCGATCGCGAATCTCTTCAATACCCAAGCGCTTATCGGCGACGCAGCAACTGAGACCGCGATTGTGCAGCAAATGCCCCAAGCGCGAATTATTCATCTCGCAACGACTGGGTTAATCGATGAGGAGGAGGCATTGAGAAATGCGATCGCTTTGGCTCCCTCTAACACCGATGATGGGTTGCTGACAGCAGGAGAAATCCTGAATTTGAAGCTAAACGCTGAGTTAGTTGTCCTGAGCGCCTGTGATGCGGGTTTGGGTCGCATTACCGAAGATGGTGTGATTGGGCTAACGCGCTCTTTTCTAGCAGCGGGAGTTCCCAGCGCGATCGCTCCCCTAGGGTTGATATCGGATGCGCCGACTGCCTTTCTAATGACCGAGTTTTATAAAAATCTGCAATCGAATCCCGATAAAGCAGCGGCACTGCAAAGCGCCATGCTAGCGACAATGAAACAACACCCAAACCCGATGAACTGGGCGGGTTTCATCCTCATCGGCGAACCGTAGGAACAGCCCATTTGTGCTTGATTTTATTCCAGTCAATTTGACAAAACAATTCATCTACCCAGAAGTGAAAGCAATCTCTTCTCAAAGAATCACCCGAATCGCCTTCATCACCCTCCTCAGTAGTGTCTCGACGCCTTTGCTTGTCAATTTTCCACTCCCATTGTCTGCACCACGAGCGTTAGCGCAAACACAAGATGACCGTACCGAAGCAGACCAACTGTTTCAGCAAGGTGTTCAGCAGTTTCAGACCAGTCAATTTGAGGCAGCTTTACAGTCTTGGCAACAGGCATTGATGATCTATCGGGAGATAAAAGATCGCCCAAGTGAAGGGCAGGTTCTGGTAAATCTGGGAGTTGCTTACTATTCCTTGGGGTTATATCCCAAAGCGATTGATTGCTACGAGCAAGTTTTGGCAATTGTCAAGGAGAACGAAGACCGCTCTATTGAGAGTTATGCTCTGGGAAATCTCGGGAATGCTTACCATTCTCTGGGGGACTTTCCACGAGCGATAGAGTACCACCAGCAGCATTTAACACTTGCAAAAAGTATCCAAGACCGCTCTGGCGAAGGAAAGGCTCTGGGAAATCTGGGCAATGCTTACAACGCCTTGGGAGATTTTCCACGAGCGATAGAGTACCACCAGCAATATTTAGCACTCGCTAGAGCAATCCAAGACCGCTCTGGCGAGGGAAAGGCTCTGGGAAATTTAGGAGTTAGTTATCGTAACCTGGGGGACTTTCCACGGGCGATTGAGTACAACCAGCAATACTTAGCGATCGCTAAGGAGCTTAAAGATCGTCAAGCCGAAGGTAGTGCTCTAAGAAATCTGGGACTTGCCTACAATTCTCTGGGAGACTTTGCACGAGCGATTGAGTAGCAACAGCAGAATTTAGCAATCGCAAAGGCAATCAAAGATCGCTCCGGCGAAGGAAAAGCTCTGGGAAGTTTGGGCGTTATTTACCGTAACCTGGGAGATTTTCCACAGGCGATTGAGTATCATCAGCAGAATTTAGCGATCGCAAGAGAAATCCAAGACCGTTATGGCGAGGGGAATGCTTTGGGAAATCTGGGAGTTGCCTACTCTGCCTTGGGCGACTACAGCAAAGCAATTGATTATTTTCAGCAAGTTTTGGCGATCGCACGAGCGATCCAGAACCGTTCTATCGAAAGTCATGCTCTGGGCAATCTGGGACTTGCTTACAATTCCCTGGGCGACTTTCGACGGGCAATTGATTACTACCAGCAGACTTTAGCGATTGCCAAACAAATAAAAGACCGACAAGGCGAGGGGAAGGTTCTGGGAAATCTTGGAGGAACTTATTATTCTCTGGGGGATTTTCCACGAGCAATTGAGTACCAACAGCAGTATTTAGCGATCGCCAAGGGGATCAAAGACCGCTCTGGCGAGGGACAAGCTTTAGGAAATCTAGGACTTGCTCTCTATAAAGCAGGCAATCTAAAAGCAGCGGAGAAAACCCTTATCGACGCAATTGAGGTGAGGGAATCTCTACGGCGTGAGTTAAATGATGCCAACAAAGTGTCAATTTTTGAAATGCAGTCCAATAGCTACCGCACTTTACAACAAGTCTTCATTGCTCAGAATAAGACCGATGCAGCGCTGGAAGTTGCCGAACGGGGTCGGGCACGCGCCTTTGTAGAGTTACTGGCTAGTAAATTGCAGATTGATAAGTTACAGGTTGAAGATTCAAATCAACCTTCTAAGCTTCAATCCCCTACCATCGAGCGAATAAAACAAATTGCCGCCGCTCAAAATTCCACCCTAGTTCAGTATTCGATTATTTACGATACTTTCAAAGTTCAAGGTAAAGAACAAACTAAGGAATCAGAACTCTATATTTGGGTAATCAGTCCTACAGGTGAAGTGACGTTTCGCAAAGTCGATCTTAAACCTTTGTGGCAGCAGCAGAATACCTCGCTGGCAAACCTGGTTTTCAGTTCCCGTCAATCAATGGGAGTCAGAGGACGTGGTGGAGGTGTGGTAGCGGAGCTTATAGAAGAGGAAAAACCAACTAGACGATTACAACAAATTCACAAATTGCTTATTGAACCGATTGGCGATCGGTTGCCTAGCGATCCAAAAGCTCGTGTAATCTTTATCCCGCAGCACGAGTTGTCCCTTACCCCTTTTCCAGCTCTCCAAGATGCTTCTGGCAAATACCTGATTGAAAAACATACGATTCTCACGGCTCCTTCAATTCAAGTGCTGGATTTAACTCATCAGCAAAGGCAACGTGTGGAGACACAATCAATCCCATCTCTACAAGAGGCGTTAGTAGTAGGTAATCCGATAATGCCTGGAGTGGTGCTGAACCCTGGAGAACCAGCGCAGCAGTTACCTAATTTGCCGTGGGCTGAACAGGAAGCAAAGGATATTGCTAAACTACTCAAAACTCAAGCGATTACTGGTAGCCAAGCCACCAAAGTCGCGATCGCGCAAGCATTGCCTAAAGCGCGAATCATTCATCTAGCTACTCATGGCTTACTAGATGATTACCGGGGATTGGGAAGTGCGATCGCTCTCGCTCCATCTAACCAGAATGATGGGTTGCTCACTGCTGAAGAAATCCTCAATCTAAAATTGAATGCTGAATTAGTGGTTCTCAGTGCTTGCGACACCGGACGAGGACGCATTACGGGCGATGGTGTTATTGGTTTATCCCGTTCTTTAATTTCCGCTGGTGTGCCTAGCGTGGTGGTCTCTCTATGGCAAGTCCCGGATAATTCGACTGCTTTTTTGATGACGGAGTTTTATAAAAATCTTCAGCAAAAGGCTGATAAAGCTACGGCATTGCGAAATGCGATGCTGACAACCATGAAACAGCAACAATATTCAGATCCCTTGCAGTGGGCGGCATTTACTTTGATTGGCGAAGCTGAATAAGGCAATATTCATCTGAGCGCTTGACAAAAATTTGTTAGAGAATTTATTTCTAACTAATGACAAAAATTTTTCTACAACGATTAGAAAAAATAAGTAAAATTGAATCTAGTTAATTATTTTTTTGATGATTGGTCAGTAATGGATAATTGGTTTTTTTATCCTTCCACCTATTTTTTATTAACCATTACCAACCTGACAAATAAAATAAGTTTCCACCCAAAGTTGACGCTAGAACTTAGGCATAGCGGTCAGTGCGATCTCGCTGACTCCCCAAGCTTCAAAGAACTGGCGATAGAGAACTTTACTAGCTGAGGTCAAGTCACCATCTGGATCGATGATTCCTCCTTGGAGGATTTTGCCCCCATCTGTGCGGAAATCCAACCTCAGATCGCCATTTTCATCTTGTTGAATGATAAAATTTCCGTTTGCCAAAACTTGACCAGCACGACTTAAAATAGCGCAGCGCATCGTTAACGACTTCCGATATAAATAGAACACAGTTAACCATGTCACTAATCTGTGCCGTCGTCAACATAGCTCGTTGAACACAGGATTTCAGTAATCTCAGCCTTTCATCCTGCACCACTTGAGGAAACATTGATGATGTCTCACATCAAGCGCCGTCAGTTTTTGCAATTTGCCGGATCGACGCTGGCAACTTTGGGTTTAAGCCATCTGGATGTGATGCGAAAGGGCGATCGCTATGGCAAAGTCCTCGCGCAAAGCACACCCCGCAAACTGGCGCTGCTGGTGGGAATTAACGCTTATCAAAATAGTAGCGATCGCTTAGCGGGTTGCATCACCGATGTGGAAATGCAGCAACATCTACTCATTCACCGCTTTGGCTTCAACAAGAAGGATGTCCATATCCTGACAGATGCTCAAGCCACTCGTGAAGGTATCTTGGGTGCATTTGACGAATATCTGATTGGGCAAGCGAAGCCGGGAGATGTTGTGGTGTTTCACTTCTCCGGGCACGGTTCGCGAGTAGATGACAGCCCAGAATGCGATGAAGTGGTCTTAAAACTGAGCGAAAGTTGTTTAAACAGTACCATTGTCCCTGCCGATAACTCTCTACCTTTGGTTGCCCGTCGCCGTGGGGGTATTGCATCCGATATCACAGGACACACGCTGTTTTTGCTGGCGTCAGCGGTAAAAACAGAAAACCTGACAATGGTTCTAGATAGTTGTCATGCTGGGGGCGGGAAACGGGGGAATTTGAACGTCAGGGCGCTGGATGGTGGCGTGCAAGTTAAAGTCAGCCCAGTGGAGAAAGAATATCAGCGTCAATTGCTATCGCGGGTAAATTTATCCCCGGATGAGTATATTCAGGCACGCAGAGCCGGAGTTGCAAAAGGGGTCGTTATTGCCGCTGCCGATCGCAAGCAACTGGCGGCGGATCAGCGCTTCAACGGCTTTGCGGCGGGGGCATTTACTTATGTGATGACCCAGTATCTTTGGCAGCAAACCGGGGATGAACCCGTGGCGAGTGCGATCGCAAATATTGCCCGTACCACTAACCAGATTTCTTCTACGGGTCAAATTCCAGAATATGAAGCTAAGCAAAAAAGCAATGAAGAGGAACCCGCTTACTTCCTAAACCAACAGACTCTCCCGGCGGAAGCGGTAATCACCAAAGTTGAGGGAGATGGGGTGCAGTTGTGGTTGGGAGGTGTCAATTCCCAAAGCATCCCTGCCTTCGATCGAGGTGCGATTTTGACAGTGATAGACGCTCAAGGCAAGGACCAGGGATTGGTACAGTTGGAAGCGAACTCGCGCAAAGGATTAACGGCGCGGGGCAAACTCCTAAATGCAGGAAGGGGTGGGGTTTCCTCGCCTCCGCAACTGGGAACATTGCTGCAAGAGCGAATGCGCGGGATTCCCAGCGATATGACTTTACCGATTGGTCTAGATCCATCGCTGGGTAACGACACAGCTAAGGCAGAACAAGCCCTCAAAGCTATCCAGCGCCTCAAAATCTTGCCTTTACAACAGGAAGAATATGTCGCCTACCTCTTAGGACGAATTACCCAGGAGAATCGTCAATTTCAGAAAAATGGAGAGACTCCTAATTTAACCTCTGTGCCCGATATTGGCAGTGTCGGCTTATTCACTCCAGCACTAGAACAAATTCCTGGCTCTTTTGGTGTATCTGGTGAATCGATAGAGGCGGCTATCACCCGTCTCACCCCGAAATTTAAGTCACTGCTAGCAGCTCACATTGCCAAGATGATACTCAATCCCGGTTCCTCTCGGCTGAATGTAGTGGCTTCCATGAAAAGAGCGGAGGGGGAGACATTTGCAACTACTTTCCCGGTTCGCGGTCCACAAAACAGCAGCAATTCTTCAACTCAAAACTCAAACCGCAGCCGCGATGGCTCGCGTCCCGACAACTTAAAACTCCCCTTGGGAACGCCGCTTCAGTTTGTGGTGACGAACCAAGAAAATCGGGATCTTCACGTATCTGTTTTAGTAATCGATCCTGAAGGAGAAATGACGATCGTTTTTCCGAATACCTGGACGGTAGAAGAGAGTGCGACTCTGGTAAAAGCCGGAGAAACGCGACAAATCCCGCAACCGGGAAAAGATAAGTTCAGATTTAAAGTCGCAAAACCCGTCGGCATGGTAGAGGTTCTGATAATCGCCAGTGCCACTCCTCTTAAGCAAGCGCTCAAGGCATTGCAGGAAGTGGCGAGGGTACGAGGGCAAGCATCAGGGTTGCCAATGACGCTGGGTGAGGAACCAACCAAGTTAATCGACGGTTTGCTAGAAGACTTTAACCGAGGCGCAGGAAATAGTCGTGGTGGTGAGAAGGCAGAGGTTCGGGGGCTGGGGCTAATTAATCGTGTCGATACTCAAGAGTTGGCGGCGATGTCAATTACCTTTGAGTCGGCGGAAACATAAGCAATTATCGCCATTCCAGGATGGGGTGCGATACATCTGTAGGGGCATGGCAATCAAAAAGCCCCTACCGTTAGAAGCGCAATCTATTCCAGCCAACTGGGAAATGGGATAGATGAATCTATGCCAGATATCCCGTGCAATGGTATTCAGATACCCAACTTACGGCTGAACAGATGTCGAATGGTGAACGGGTAACAACACTTTGAAAGTAGAACCCTGACCAAGTTTACTGGTGACAGAAATAGAGCCAGCGCAACGTAGGAGAAGTTGCTGCACAATGGTTAAACCTAATCCAGCACCGAAAACTTCTTCGCCCGGTGCTAGGCGTCCGCGATAAAAGCGGTCAAAAATCTTGGGCAATTCGTTCGGGGCAATGCCGATGCCGGTATCGCGAAATTCCAACTGTACGTATTCGCCTTGTTGCTTGGTGCGTACCACCACCTGACCGCCAGTGGGAGTGAATTTAATGCTGTTGTGTAGCAGATTGATAATAATTTGTCGCAGCCATGCCTCTAAGCAGGAGACAGCCGGAAGGTTAGGACTGACCGTGTAGCCTAACTGGATACCTTTTTCTTGCGCGATCGCTTGATAGGTGCTGACAACTCCAGGCACGATATCTGCCAACTGCACTGGAAGCAAAGTTGTTGGGGTAGTTGCCCGATCTAGCTGTACTAGCTCCATTAAACCGCTAATCAAGGAAACTTGGCGATCGCACTGTGTATGCAGCAAATGCAGGTAGCGCTGACGCTGCGAGGGTTTGAGTTGTGGGGACTCTAGCAGCGTCAGCGCGGTTTTCATGTTGGTTAGCGGCGTCCGCAGTTCCAACAGCGCATTGCTTAGTAGTTCATCTTTAAAGCGCACTTCATCCAGCAAAGCTTGATTTTGCCGCTGGAGTTCGGCGATTTCCGTTGTTGATGCATGATTGGCGGCAGCACCCCGCCCGATTTCCTCTTGCTGCTGGACTTGTTTTACCAGTAACTGAGTCAGGATGGATGCGATCGCTCGATTTTGTACTAAATCGGGTGATTGCGGTAAGGTAAATAGCTTGTCCCAGTTGCTGAGGAGAGTCTCTTCAGTGGGCGCGATCGCGGGTCGGATTCCCTGCAAAACCTCCTGAATCACTGGCTTGTCAAAAGCGCAAATTGTCAGCAGCGGTCGTCCTCGCTTGTCCTCCGTGCCTGCTGTAGCCATTTGCTTTTGCAAAGCCAAAACGCTTTCGCTAACGCCTGACTGTGCCCCGTAAGGATTGCCTAGGGCGCTCTTATTCCGGTACTGAGAAGCGAGAAACTCTTTTGAGTCTATATTTTTGATTTGATCCAAATCCTTTGAAGTTGTCTGGGCAGATGGCTTAGCGCTGCGGGGTCGATGAGCCAAAATTAAGCCGCAAAAGCGTTCGGATAGCACTAACAAAAAATATTCTCTGGAAATTGCGTTTTCCGACTTCAGTTGAACTGGAATAATCTGCGAGGCGGTGGGGGAAATTTTTGGGGAGCCGGTGAGTGCATAAGGGGAATTTTCAAATTCTTCCTGGCTTTGGCTCTCTCCTGCTTCTACTCTCTCCTGCTCTCGTCCCTCTTTGCCGTTACAGACATAAATGGTATGCCCAACCTGCCCCCGCTCCTGATATTGTTCTATCTGCGCCTGCCAGCCTTCTCCAGGCGGTAGCTTTACCCAGAGTTTGGCTGGCAGTTGTTGGTCAATCAGTACGTCCATCAGCGCCCACAGCAAGGACTTGAGCGTAGTTGCACTCACGGCAAGCGGCTGAGGCGCTGACTCTACACGCAGAGCCAATTGGTAAAGGGATGCATCCATAAGATTTTAAGATTTTAGAGGTTGCTTTTGGATGAAAAGGTGACTTGTTAAATGCACTGATGTCTCAACAAATGGGTGAAAATCAACTTGGATGGTTTTGAAGACTTTTGACTGGAAACTCCTTTATAGCTACTTTTAGCGCAGCGGTGCGGAGCGCAGATTGAGAGAAACCAGAGATAGTTTCATCTTGATTTCTACCCATCTAGCGAGTGTCTCTTTAATCCTTTCCTAGCCATCAATCTCCATTTCAAGAGACAACAAGTTAGATTGAATTGCGCCTAGTTACAAGTTAACCGCTCCACTCTAAAATCTAAAATCCACAATTGCTTTAACCAGGCATCCGCTTTAATAGGGCATCGCGTGCTTGTTCTCGATCGTCAAAGTGGATTTTTTCCGTTCCTAAGATTTGGTAGTCTTCATGACCTTTACCAGCAATCAGGACGCCATCACCCGGTTGGGCTTCTAAAATGGCGGTATGAATGGCAGTCGCGCGATCGCTAATCACCACCACTGGTTGAGCCGAGGTTGGTATCCCGGCGACAATATCTTGCAAAATCCGTTCTGGATCTTCCGTCCGCGGATTGTCGGAGGTAACAACGGCTTTGTCTGCTAACTGCGCGGCAATTTGACCCATTTTCGGGCGTTTAGTGCGATCGCGATCGCCTCCACAACCGAAGACGCAGATCATCTTACCGGGAATAAACGGACGCGCCGCTTTTAGCAAATTCTCCAAACTGTCCGGCGTGTGAGCATAATCGACAATAACGCTAATCTCTTGCTGGGAACCGATTTGCACTCGTTCCATCCGTCCCGGCACTCCCGAAAATGGGGGTAGCGCCGCCGCAATTAACTCCAAATCTACTCCCAGATGCAACACTGCTCCCACAGCGGCAAGTAAATTTTCCAGATTGTACTGCCCTACCAGGGGAGAACGGAAAGCCACATCACCTTTGGGGGTATGCATCACCCCGCTGACTCCCGTTGGCTCATAACTCAGATCGCTCATCCATAAATCGGCGGTCGAATCGTTGACGCTGTAGCGCCATACTTGGTCTGGATTTAACCGTTCGATCAATCGCTGTCCATAAGAATCATCTGAATTAATTACCGCCCGCCCTTTGAGATATTCAGGGCTAAACAGCAACGCTTTTGCATTGAAGTAATCTTCCATGTCGTGGTGGAAGTCTAGATGATCCTGGGTGAGATTGGTAAACACCGCAACCGAAAACGGACAACCTAAAATCCGACCTTGCGCCAAAGCATGGGAACTTACTTCCATCACACCCATCTGAGATCCGGCTGCGATCGCGTCTGCCAGTTGTTTTTGCAGTTCGACAGCAAAAGGCGTCGTGTGGGCAGCGGTTTGTTGAAAGCCAGCCCAACGGGCATACAGCGTCCCAAATAAAGCCGTTGGTAACTGGCTCCGAGTCAGGAAAAATTCGATTAAATGAGTCGTTGTCGTTTTGCCATTCGTGCCAGTGACGCCAATCAGTTTTAGCTGTTGCGCTGGGTAGCCATAAAAGGCAGCAGCAACTTGGGCGCAAGCTTGAGTCATGTCTGCAACTGGAATCACGCAGGCATCTTCCCCTTTGGGAGGATGTTTTTGGGCAGCTTGAGAAGAAACCAGGGCGGCGACTGCACCGGATGCGATCGCGCCTTCCCAAAACTCCCCTCCATCCACTCGCGTTCCGGGCATCCCGATAAACAAATCTCCCGGTTGACAAGCATGGGAATTTGTCGTTAAGCCCTTAACTTCCAATTCCAGAGCAGTCTGACTAGAGGGTTGCTCAATCTGGGGAATGGTTGCTAATAACTCTCGCAATTTCATCTTTAGTAACTCCTCACAATCGTCACGAGTCATTAATCGTTAGTCATGAGTCATCGGATCGTTAGCAGGCGGACGCTCGACTCAAGACTATTCGCGCTTATTCTTTATCTTTTACAAGCAAATATTTCTGTAACATTTGCGCCAACTGTTGCACCGTAGCGCGGGGAGAAGGACGGGGCAACGGTTCTTCTACTCGATCTGTACGCTGAGATCGAACCCTAAACAGGACAGGAATTTCATATTGATAGGCTTGAAACCAATCTTCGCGGGTAGTGATATCCCGGATTTCCAGTTCAATGGGGGGGTTTGAAACTTGTTCGAGTTTTTCTTGTAACCCCTCGCACAAGTGGCAACCCGGCTTGCTGTACAGAATTAACCGCACTCAATCTCTCCAAAAAACTTTTATAGGGCGATGATAGCTCCTAGTGCAGTTTGGCAGAAATCAATTGCCGGTTCAACAATTAGAAGTTATCTCATCTTTTCTTCAAAGCGGACACCCATCCCAAAAAAAAGCAGCAGAATCATTCTGTGACTGGCTACGCTTTGCCTCTACAATCCTTCCTCTCGATAGCAGGATGTTGGCGAGGGAATGTAGGCGGGGTGATTCTTGTCCGCGCCCATGTCTGCGCCAGTAGAATGCCATGCAATTCTTTACACGATGTTCATTTATAGCCCTGTTCTCCGATCGGGTTAGGTGCTTATAAGAGGTAAAATAATTTGTAATAAAGAATTCAGAAATTCACTAGAAACGTACCATGAGCGATAGCACCACAGCTCCCGTTAGCATCTCCTCGTTTAATCTGGATGAGCTTAACCAAAAATTTGACAAAGCTCATCCCAGAGAGATCCTGGCTTGGTGTGTTACAAATATCCCCACGGGACTGGTGCAAACCAGCGCCTTTAATGTGGATGATTTGGTAATTACGGATCTTTTATACCGCGATCTCAAACCAGCAACGCCAGTGCCAGTCCTGTTTCTGGACACGCTGTATCACTTTCCTCAAACCCTGGAGTTAGTTGCTAAAGCGCAGGCACTTTACAATTTAAACCTCCAAACTTACAAAATTCCCGATCTAGACTCCCGCGAAGCCTTTGCGGCTAAATACGGCGAAGCGCTGTGGGATAAGGACATCACTCAATTTCACCACCTGACCAAAATTGAACCATTGCAACGGGGTCTAGCAGAACTCAGCACCGTTGCCTGGATTACCGGACGCCGCCGCGACCAAGCCGTGACTCGTGCTGATATGCCAGTCTTGGAACTAGATTCACAGCAACGGCTGAAAGTGAATCCTCTGGCCAACTGGACACGCAAGGACAGCTGGGCTTATGTGGCTGAGCATGGCATGATTTACAATCCTCTGCACGATCAGGGATATGCCAGCATCGGCGACGAACCCATTACTACACCCGTTGCTGAGGGTGAAGACGAACGCGCAGGTCGCTGGCGCGGCATGGGTAAAACTGAATGTGGAATTCACATTTAGAATGTCTAATGGGTAATAGGTAATGGGTAATGGGTAATGCAAGAAGATTACCAATTACCCATGACCAATCACCAATTACCAATTAGCAAAATGATTAAAATCCTCCACCTATCCGATATTCACATGGGGAGTGGCTTCTCCCACGGACGGGTCAATCCGGAAACCGGAGTAAACACACGCCTTGAGGATTTTGTCAATACTTTATCGAAGTGTATTGACCGAGCGATTGGGCAAAGCTCAGATGGAGAGAATGCCGAACCCGTCGATTTAGTCTTGTTCGGTGGAGATGCTTTTCCCGATGCAACGCCGCCGCCATATGTACAGGAAGCGTTTGCCAGTCAGTTTCGCCGCTTAGTCGATGCTCAGATCCCAACGGTGTTGCTCGTGGGGAATCACGACCAGCATTCTCAGGGGCAGGGAGGCGCAAGTTTATGTATTTATCGGACATTAGGAGTGCCGGGGTTTATTGTAGGCGATCGCATCGTCACCCACCGCATCGAAACCCGCAGCGGTCCCGTCCAAATCATTACCCTCCCTTGGCTCACCCGTTCCGCCCTGCTGACGCGCCCAGAAACCGAAGATTTGTCTCTAGCCGAAGTCAACGAGTTATTAATTAAGCGTCTTGAGCCTTGCCTAGAAGGAGAAATCCGGCGTCTAGATCCAGAAGTGCCAACCGTTCTTTTAGCTCACCTGATGGCAGACCGAGCTAACTTAGGTGCAGAGCGCTTCCTAGCAGTCGGCAAAGGGTTTACCATCCCCATCTCGATGCTGACGCGACCTTGCTTTGACTACGTCGCGTTGGGGCACGTCCACCGACATCAGAATCTCAACAAGTCGAACCAGCCTCCAGTTATCTACCCAGGCAGTATTGAGCGAGTCGATTTCAGCGAAGAAAAAGAAGACAAAGGCTATGTGATGATTCAGCTGGAACGAGGCAACGCCCAGTGGGAATTTTGTCCTCTTCCGGTGCGCCCCTTCCGGACTATCGAAGTGGATGTCTCTGATGCATCTGAGCCGCAAGCCGCTTTAATCAAAGCGATAGGCAAAAAAGATATCAAAGATGCTGTCGTGCGGCTAATCTACAAACTGCGTTCCGAGCAGATAGATTTGATTGATAATAATGCCCTGCACGCTAGCTTAAGTGACGCCCACACCTACACAATTCAGGCGGAATTAGTCAGTCAGCTAGCGCGTCCTCGCTTGCCCGAACTCGGTTCTAGTGCCAGCACCGATCCTGTGGAAGCGCTGAAAACTTACTTAGCCAATCGGGAAGACCTTAAGGATATTGCCGCCTTGATGCTGGAAGAAGCCCAGAAGTTACTGGCACATGAGGAAGAGGCGTGGTTCAACGCTTCTGACATTGAGGCAGCATCAGCGATAGGAACGAATCAACCGAGTCAGCAATCTGTGGCAACGACAGATTCCCAGCTGCGTTTACTGTAAAAGTCTTGCTTGAATTTGTGCTAAATCTGCAAGGATTCAGTATTACTTAGTATGTGCGTATTTTTCATACTAAGTATTGTTTAGTATACGTATAATTACATAAACTAAAAAGCAGGTTTGAGCGTATCAGCAAAAAGCAAAAGACTCTGAAAAAGTTTAAAATTTAGATAAATAGATTACAGAATTTGAGTAAATGAGCTTTCGGGAACAGACTTCTCAGCAAGTCACAACGCAGCCTTTAATGTCTAAATTTTTACCAGCAGTTTTAGTCGTAGCTGCTTTTAGCGTTGGTGCAGCGGCACACATCCAACCAGCTTTGGCGGGAACTTGTGCGGCAAAGTGCCCCCCAGCCCCGATTCAGTTCGTACCGGGACAACGCATCACCTATGAGGTGGTAAACCTGACATCGAGTTTGGTTCAGATGCAAAAGGTGGTGGGTACCGATCCGATTCTCCTCAATCCCGGACAAGTAGTGTCTTTCACGAGGGGAGGGGGTACAGACCCGAATCTATCACTTTTGCTGTGGGATGCGACGGGTTTGCCCCTGGGAGTGAGACTCGCTAAACCGAATGCCAGAACTTTACGAATCGAAGTCCGTCCTGGTGGGCGTCCTCCAGGCGATCGCACAATTTATTTAAGAGATGACGGTCGGGTTGCTGTTTATTAAAAGCGATCGCATATCCCTATAGACCCAATCATTTAACGAATTAAAACTGATAGGATGGGCTGAGCCAGACTGCTGGAAATACGACGCCTGTGCAAGATCGCCCTCATTCAGAATCATCCCCTCGTCCTGCCCGATTGCCCAATCATCGATGGCAAATATTTCCAGTACGAGACGAACTAGCCCAACAGTTAGCTAAAACGACGGGTCTTTCACCACTGTTGAGTCAGGTACTGATTAACCGAGGCATTGAGACACCTGAAGAGGCGCAAGCATTCCTAGATCCAGAATCTCAGGTTTTGCCCTCACCTTTGGAAGAATTCCCCGACTTGGCAATCAGTGTGGAGTTGTTGAAAGAAGTGATCGCATCCCAGCACAAAATTGCGATCTGCGGAGACTATGATGCGGATGGGATGACTAGCACTGCGCTTTTACTCCGGGCACTGCGGTGGTTAGGGGCACAGGTGGATTATGCGATTCCCAGCCGCATGAGTGAAGGCTACGGGATTAATCGCCGCATTGTCGAAGAATTTCACCGGGAAGGCGTTTGGCTGATTTTAACGGTAGATAACGGCATTTCTGCGTTTGAGCCAATCGATCGGGCACGGCAGCTGGGTGTCAAAGTTATTGTCACCGATCATCACGATATTCCCGAAAAACTGCCTCCAGCCGATGCCATTCTCAATCCCAAGCTGATTCGAGAATCTTCTCCTTATCGCGGGGTGGCGGGCGTTGGCGTCGCTTATATCTTGGCTGTCACCCTCGCCCAACAGCTGGGGCAAACGAAGGGATTGGTGAAGCCACTATTAGAACTTTTTACCCTCGGAACAATTGCCGATTTAGCACCGTTAACAGGGGTAAACCGCCGCTGGGTGAAGCGGGGTTTGCAACAATTACCGAATTCTCAACTAGCGGGAGTTCAGGCGCTGATTCAGATAGCGGGAGTACCACAAGGCACAGAGAACAGCGAAGCGGAAACTCCAAAATCTAAAATCCCAAATTCACAATCCTTAAAGCCAGAGGATATTGGGTTTCGCCTGGGGCCAAGAATTAACGCCGTGGGACGGATTGCCGACCCGCAGACGGTGATTGAATTGCTGATAACTGATGATATGGGAATCGCACTGGAACGGGCGATGCAGTGCGAACAAATTAACAAACACCGACAGCAACTCTGTGAAGAGATTGAACGGGATGCTGTTACTTGGTGTGAAGAAACCCAGATTATTGGAACCCCGAATAAAAAGTTAGATTCTGCCAGTGAGGTTTTACCTCAAATTCCAGATAAGTCGATTGACTTCCAGCAAGAACGGGTGTTAGTGCTGGTTCAACCGGGATGGCATCATGGGGTGATTGGAATTGTTGCCTCGCGCTTGGTGGAACGCTACGGCGTGCCGGTGTTTATCGGAACTTATGAAGATGAGCATCACGTCCGGGGTTCGGCGCGGGGGATTCCTGAATTTCACGTATTTGAAGCTTTGCAGTTTTGTCAGGATTTGCTGGGGAAATTTGGCGGACACAAGGCGGCGGGGGGCTTTTCGATGCCAGCCGAAAATCTCCCTGCATTGCGATCGCGTCTTAGCCTTTTTGCTCATCAGTGTCTGGAACCCCAGCACCTAAAGCCGCTGCTCAAGATTGACGTTCAGGCTAACCTCGACGATATTAATCTCGATCTGTACCAACAGATTGATGCCCTTCACCCGTGCGGGATTGAAAACGCCGATCCCGTATTCTGGACGCCGAATGTCCGCGTAGTTGAGCAAAAAATTGTCGGGAAGGGTCACGTCAAATTAAAATTCCAAGACTCTGGCAATAACGGGAGTCAGGTTCGGAAAATCGAAGCGATCGCTTGGCGATGGGGCAATTATTACCCTTTACCGTCGCGAGTCGATATCGCCTACAAACTGCGACAAAATACCTGGAATGGCAACACCACGGTACAACTGGAGTTAGTAGGTCTGCGACGTTCCACGGGTGAACCCCATCAATTGCCCTTCTCCCCAAGTCTGAAAGCTGAGTTTCACTACAACCAGCGTCGCTATACCTGTAGCCTTTCTGAGTCTTTAAAAGAGTTAAAAATTAGAAATCCCGAAGGCAAGGTTCTGGCGATTCAGCAAGGACACAGAATGGGTTTACTCGGAATCACGCGGGACAACGCCAAAGAGGTTGATGTGACGAAACCTCCGTTTTATCCATTGATTAAAGCGGCAATGCAAGCGCTGGATCTACCGGGAAAAAATACCTAAGTTTTCTGAGAAAGCGAGATAAGATTTTTTAAGGCAAAGTAACGCAAAGGGATTTGCCAAGTTACGCAAAGCTATCTGCTCATCCTTTGCGTAACTCTGCGCTATCCTTTGCGGTACTGTGCGTTGAAAATACGATTTTGTGTCAAAATGCCAGTCTTTTAGAGGTCGCCGCCTCGAAATGCCAGCACGAAGATAACTGCTGGGCCAGCAAGCATAATTACCGCCACAAAGCCTAGCTGAGCAATGACTTCCCAGTTGATGCTGCTCAAACCGCTGAACAAGTCGCTGAAAATCTCCATTTGTCCTGCCTTTCTACGGGTATTTACAATGTGTTGATTTGAATAGCTAATTGGCAAATTTTGCCATCTAATCTTACCCAGCGATTGCGTCTTTTATTTAAAGAACTTTACAAAAGTATAAACAATGACAAAAAACCCTCAGAAAGTCGTTTCTTGCCGCTGGCAAGGAAAAACCTCTCTTCAAGGCGCGATTTATCGCGTCTAAACTGAAGAGACGAGAACTTTTTGAAAGATGGTTTGGAACAATGCCGACTTGGCAATGTGTTAAGCAATGTGGAGCCTGCTGTCATCTCGATCCAGCAGATCGCCCTGACTTAGATCAATATCTCATGCCAGAGGAGTTACAGCTATATCTGAGCATGGTCGGCGAAGGGGGATGGTGTGTGAATTTCGATCGGGAGACGCGAGAATGTCAGATTTATCTAGATCGTCCTCGCTTTTGTCGGGTGCAGGCAGATGTTTTTGAGGAATTGTACGGCATTGAGCCAGAGGAACTCAATGACTTTGCGGTTGAGTGTTGCCGCGAACAGATTGAAGGCGTTTATGGCGATCGCTCTTTAGAAATGATCCGATTTAACAAGGAAGTTGGCTTTTGAAACCGATTAGGAACTTAAATCTTCTGCAAGCAACCAAAGGTTGATATTTGTACCATATTCTGAGAAAATGAAAAGAATATGAAAATTAGCTAGCGTTGAGCCTAACTCAATAGTGAAACTTTCTGCACTGCCTCCTAGCCTGCCTGCCTTAGAGCGTCCTAGCGCCCAGGTACCTGCCGTTGAACCAGCGCCTTCACCCTCTTCAAAGATTAGCCATTCTAAATCTCAAAAGCCAAAAGTGAAGCTTTTCCAGCGGGTGCCTTGGACTGTCTTTAGCTCCACGTTCTTGACGATCTTTTTGGCAGAAATGGGAGATAAAACTCAGGTGGCAACGCTGCTGATGAGTGCAGAATCTCAGTCGCCGTGGTTGGTGTTTGCGGGGGCGGCAGTGGCACTGATTGCTACAAGCTTGGTGGGTGTATTGTTGGGGCGCTGGCTGGCAACTAGGCTGTCTCCTAAAACCTTGGACATGGCAGCGGGAGCGTGTTTGCTCTTTGTTTCTGTGATGCTGCTGTGGGATGTCGTACATTTTTAAGTTGCAAGATTTTTACGTTGCAAGGTTGGCACGTTGAAAGTTCAACCTGTCAGCGATTCAAAACTTTCAACCTTTAACCCTTCCAACCTTCAACTATGGATTGGCATCTTCTCGGAATTAGTTTCATCACGGTATTCTTGGCGGAGATTGGAGATAAGAGCCAATTGGCAGCGATCGCGCTCAGTGGCAGTTCTAAATCTCCCCGCGCCGTGTTTCTAGGAACGATCGCCGCACTGCTGTTGGCTAGCTTCCTGGGAGTCATTGCTGGGGAAGGCGTGGCGGTGCTGTTGCCTGCGCGGTTACTCAAAGCGATCGCAGCCATTGGGTTTGCCTTAATTGCCGTCCGCTTGTTGTGGCCCGATACCGATGTGCCAGAAGATTTAGAAGAGACACCGTAAAGATCGGGTTTGGGCTTTGAGTTCTTACATTGGGAAGAAAAATTCCAGCCAGAAAAACATTAATTCTGGAAAAAGCCCGTAAAAAAACAAGGCTTTAGCGCTAGGAGTGTCAACATAGATTTAGTCAGTTGCAGCGCTTCCCACTATGAGCTATTGCCTCAATCCAGCTTGCCCAAACTCTCAAAATCCCTCTGATACAAAGTTTTGCCTGACTTGCGGCACTAAGTTGCTGCTCAAAGACCGCTACCGTGCCATCAAACCGATTGGGCAAGGCGGTTTTGGTAGAACTTTTTTGGCAGTGGATGAAGACAAACCTTCTAAACCGCGTTGTGTAATCAAGCAGTTTTACCCGCAAGCCCAAGGCACCAGCACGGTTAAAAAGGCAATTGAGTTATTTAATCAAGAAGCGATGCGGCTGGATGAACTGGGTAAACATTCCCAGATTCCTGAATTACTGGCATATTTTACTCAAGACGATCGCCAGTATTTGGTGCAAGAGTTTATCGATGGGCAAAACTTAGCCCAAGAATTGGCACAGGTGGGTGCTTTTAGCGAATCTCAGATTCGTCAGTTGCTGAATGATTTATTGTCAGTGCTGCAATTTGTCCACAGCCAACAAGTGATTCACCGAGATATTAAGCCAGAAAATATTATTCGCAGAAGTCGCGATCGCAAGCTCGTTCTGGTTGATTTCGGCGCGTCTAAAGTTGCCACCACTAACGCCCTCAACCAAACGGGAACCAGCATTGGCAGCCCTGAATATGTGGCACCAGAGCAAGCCAGAGGCAAAGCTTCTTTCGCTAGCGATATTTATAGTTTAGGCGTCACCTGCATTCATCTATTAACTCAGCGCTCTCCGTTTGACTTGTACGATATTAACGAAGATGCTTGGATTTGGCGGCAATATTTAATCTCTAAAGTTAGCGATTCGCTGGGCAAAATTCTGGACAAAATGCTGCAAACTGCTCCCAGTCGGCGCTATCAATCAGTAGAAGAAGTCTTGAAAGACCTGAATCCTTCGCCAGCCCAAGTCACGGTAATTTCTCATACACCGGCGACACCTGCCAAGCCTCTGAAATCATCGCCGGTGACACCACCCGTTGCCAACAAGCCCCCTAATACATCCAAAAGCCAAATTGATATTGAATTAGAGGCTTTAAAAGCTAACCCATCCAAAAGCCAAGCTGATATTGAATTAGAGGCTTTAAAAGCTAACCCATCCAAAAGCCAAATTGATATTGAATTAGAGGCTTTAAAAGCCGAAATAATGGGTGGTAGCACCGCCAAAAACGAAAATCAAAAATCGGCGTCCCCACAACCTCCATCTTCAAATCCTGCTAAAGCTAACAGCCAGGTCGATCTGGAATTGGAGGAGCTAAAAAGTCAGTTTCTGGGATCTCCAACGCCCAAAAAGCCCCCTCAGAGCTAGCGCCTTGGGGATGGCTGTTTGGAAGGCACCGCCATCAATTAAACAATCTCAAACAGCGATCAGAGGCTGAACGCGAGCCGGAAAACCCGCCGAATTGAGCGCCTCAACCGCTGTGTTGTGGTCTTGCACCCAGAATTGACGACCAAGGCGAACGGTTAAGTGCCGCTGTCCTCCTTTCACCGTCGCAATCACCGGGACATTTGCTTTGTCTTTATCGCCTGAGTGTTCTTGGAGATTGGTCATCAAGCGATGCTGTTCCGCAATGTCACCCGCTTGATGAGGTGTCAGTTCCACCATCACCATCCGCACTTGTTCAATGGGTTCTGTATCCTCAACGATTAGCTGAGTTTTATCGTCTCGCCTGTCTACTTTTCCCCAAATAATCAGGCGATTATCCACGACTAGATGTAAGTGAATGCGTTCGTAAGTTTTCGGGAAGACGACGGCTTCAGATTGACCTGTTAAGTCTTCGATTTGCAAGATTGCCATGCGATCGCCCTTTTTGGTGACTACGGGTTTGATCCCGCTGACTATCACAATGGCGCTAAGAGTCGTATCCTCCCGCTGGTCGCCGAGTTCGCTAAGATTAATCGGAGCGAGAATTTGAGCGGATTTCCGCACAGATTTAAGGGGATGGTCAGAGACGTAAAAGCCTAGCAGTTCTTTCTCAAAATGTAACTTTTCGTGTTGAGAAAAATCAGGGATGGCTGGAGCCTTAGGAGCAGATTCAAAGCTACTTTCTGTTGTCGTATTTCCAAAGTCAAAGAGATTTCCCTGTCCGCTGGCTCGGTCTTTGGCGCGGTTTTGCCCCCAAGGGAGAACTAGCTCAAGGTCTTTGCTTAATTGCTGTCGGTTGGGTTCGAGGGTATCAAACGCACCGCATTTGATCAAAGCTTCTAAGGCGCGGCTGTTAACCGTGCGAAGATCCACGCGATCGCACAAATCAGCCAAAGACTTAAAATTGCCCCCGGTTTCCCGTGCTGCCAAAAGACACCGAATTGCCCCCTCTCCTACATTTCGGACTGCCGACAATCCAAATAAAATACTATTTTGCAGCGGTGTAAAATCAACTCCCGATCGATTAATATCTGGCGGCTCCACTTGAATATTCATACTCAAACAAGTGGTGATATATTTTTGCACCTTATCCTGGTCGCCACTGTTAGATGTCAGCAGCGCCGCCATGTATTCAACCGGATAATTTGCCTTTAAATATGCCGTTTGATAAGTTACATACGCATAAGCCGTTGAATGGGATTTATTGAAGCAATATTCGGCAAATTTAACCATCTGCTCGAATAAATCTTCAGCAATCTTTTCCTTTACCCCATTTTTAGCAGCTCCATCAATAAAGGCTTCTCGATGCTTTTGCATTTCCGAAACCTTTTTTTTGCCCATCGATCTCCTCAATAAGTCTGCTTGACCTAGAGAATATCCAGCTAAATCCTGAGCCATTTTCATAATTTGTTCTTGATAAACAAGAACCGCATAGGTTTCTTGCAGAATTGGCTCTAGTAAGGGATCGACATACTTAATTTCTTCTCTACCATGCTTGCGGTTAATAAACAGAGGAATCAGACCCGCATCTAATGGCCCCGGTCGATAGAGAGCAAGAATTGAGGAAATATCTTCGATGCTGGAAGGCTTTAGGTCGCGCACAATCTGACGCATTCCAGAAGATTCTAATTGAAAGATGCCTTCTAATTCACCTTTTTCTAATACTTCGTAGGTCTTTTGAATATCCGGGGGTATTTTTTTAACTTCACTTTTGGCTAAGATTTTCTGAGCTTTTCTTTCGTCAAGTGGGAGTTGATCGGGATCGAGGGTAATATTTTTATTTTGCTTAATTAGATCGATGCTTTTCTGGATCATGGTTAAGTTTCTTAAACCCAGAAAGTCCATTTTCAATAACCCCAGCGATTCCAAGTCTTCCATGAAATACTGGGTAATAACTGAGCCGTCATTATTTCGTTGTAGCGGCACAATTTGATCTAAAGGTTCTGCTGAAATCACGACACCGGCGGCGTGTACCCCAAAAGTTTTGTTCGTTCCTTCAATTCGCATTGCCATATCAATCCAATGGCGAACGATGGGGTCATTATTGTATTTTTCTTTAAACTCTGGTGCGGGGGTATCATCCGAAATCATCACCTTGAGTTTTGTGGGCTTACCACGCACCACTGGGATCAGTTTCGCCATTTTGTCTGCATCCCCATAGGGAATATTCAACACTCTGGCGACATCTTTCAACACAGCTTTAGACGTGAGGCGGTTAAAGGTAATAATCTGCGCCACCCTATCCGTGCCATACTTTTGGGTAACATATTCAATCACTTTGTCCCGTTGTTCAATGCAGAAATCCGTATCAATATCTGGCATAGATTTCCGTTCTGGGTTCAAAAATCGCTCGAATAGTAACCCATGATGGACGGGATCGATGTTAGTAATTTTTAAGGCATAAGCAACCAGAGAACCCGCCGCAGAACCGCGACCAGGCCCTACTGGAATATTATTATCTCTGGCATATTTGATATAGTCCCAAACGACTAGAAAGTAAGTTGAAAATCCCATCTGTTGCATCATTTTCAACTCATATTCCAGGCGTTCTTTATAGATGGGATCGACTTCAGCACGAGAACGATAACCAAAGCGTTCTAAGAGACCTTTCCAAGTAACATCTTCGAGATAGGTATCGGCGGTGTAGTCGGCTGGTATAGGATAGTCGGGAAGGCGAGGTTCGCCGAGGATGTTGTAAGGTTGAACTTTATCTGCGACTTCTAGGGTATTTGCGATCGCTTCCTCAATTATGTCGTCCGGCAGATGATCTCGAAACAGATATTTCATCTCATCAGCGGATTTGAGATATTCAGTGCCGCTGTAGCGCATCCGATTATCTTCAGAAATCAGTTTTCCGGTCTGAATACATAACAATGCGTCGTGAGCTTCGACATCATTGCAGGAAATAAAATGGGAATCATTAGTCGCAACAATTTTAATGTCTAGTTCCCGCGCAATTTTTACAATCTCAACGTTAACTGTTCGGTCTTCTTGAGAACCGTGATCTTGAATTTCTAAATAAAAATCTTCACCGAAAACATCTTTATACCACTGAGCAGTTCGACGAGCAACATCTGGTCGCCGCTGAAGAATTGCTTGAGGAATTTCACCTCCCAAACAAGCACTGGTAACAATTAAACCTTCATGGTATTCAGCTAATAATTCTTTATTGATACAAGGGCGGGCAAAAATTCCTTTTCCCTGATACCCTTTGAGATGAGAAATTGTTGTTAGTTTAACTAGGTTTTTATAGCCTTTTGTATTTTTCGCTAAAACAACTTGGTGATATTTTTTTCGACCACGCTTTTGTTCTTCAATATCACCATTCACGACATACATTTCATTGCCAATAATTGGCTTAATTGTTTTGCCGCGACAAACTTTAATTAGTTCAATCGCGCCATACATAACACCGTGATCTGTAAGCGCGATCGCAGGCATCCCCAATTTCAATGCTTGATCCACCAGTTCCGGTAACTGACTGGCACCATCCAGCAAACTATAATCACTGTGAACGTGCAAACCAACAAAAGACATATTCGGTAATCGGTAATTGGTAATCGGTAATCGGTAATCGGTGATGCCAATTACCGATTACTAATCTAGAGTTTTGGAGCGCGTAGATGCCAATCAGTTGCTTGCTCATATGCATAAGCGACTTGCAGTAGCAAATCTTCTCGCAACACGTTACTCATCATCTGTATCCCAATCGGTAATCCCTGGTCATCGAATCCACAAGGTAAACTCAATCCAGGTAAACCTGCAAGATTTAAAGGAATCGTCATCAGGTCATTTAAATACATACTCAAGGGATCTTCGCTATTTTCCCCTGCTTTAAATGCGGTGGTGGGAGCAGTGGGAGACACTAAGATATCCACTCTTTCAAAAGCCCGTTGGAAGTCTTGTTTAATCAAGGTGCGGACTTTTTGTGCTTTCAGATAATAGGCGTCGTAATATCCCGCCGAGAGCGCATAAGTACCTAACATGATCCGCCGCTTGACTTCGGTGCCAAAACCAGCGGAGCGGGTCTGAGTATACATTGACAACAGATTATCCGCGTCAGGCGTCCGGAAGCCATACTTCACGCCGTCGTAACGGGCGAGATTGGCGGATGCCTCAGAAGGAGCAATGATGTAATAGGTGGGCAAACCGTAGCGGAAGCGGGGACAAGAAATTTCTTGAATTTCGGCTCCCAGGTTTTGCAGCTGCTCAATCGCTTTTGTGACCGCTTGCCACACACAGGAGTCTACACCTTCGCCAAAAGTTTCTTTAATAAAACCGACTCTCAACTGACCTCTAGGTCTCAGGTCAGGTCTCAAGGATTTGGCATAGTTTGGGATTTTTACGTCGAGACTGGTGGAGTCCTTGGGATCGTAACCCGCGATCGCTCCCAGTAAAATTGCTGCATCTTCGACTGTCCGCGCAAATGGCCCAATTTGATCCAAAGAAGACCCATAAGCAACCAGACCAAAACGGGAAACCAGCCCATAAGTCGGTTTTAACCCGACAACGCCGCAGAAAGATGCTGGCTGACGGATAGACCCCCCTGTATCGGAACCGAGAGACACCACACACTCTCTTGCCGCCACCGCCGCCGCCGAACCGCCAGACGATCCTCCCGGCACCCGCTGTAAATCCCAAGGGTTGGCGGTGACTTGATAGGCAGAGCTTTCCGTAGAACTGCCCATCGCAAACTCATCCATATTCGTTTTGCCCACCATCACCGCACCAGCATCTGCCAGTTTTTGGGTCACGGTTGACTCGTAGGAGGGGACAAAATTTTCCAAAATCTTGGAACCGCAAGTGGTGCGAATTCCCTGGGTACAGAGATTGTCCTTGATGCCAATGGGAATGCCAGCCATCAGCCCAATTTCTTCACCAGCAGCGATTTTGGCATCCACAGCTTGAGCCTGTTCTAATGCTCTCTCTGCCGTCACGCTCAAAAAACTATTCAATTTCGGCTCTAGTGCCTGAATGCGGTCTAAAGCTTCTTGAGTGAGTTCTACAGCGGAGCGTTCTTTACTAATGAGTTGTTTGTGCAACTCGCGGATGGATGGCATGCTTTGCTTCTACCTTTAGTGACTCAAAGTCCAGATATTTAGTATAGGTCGTGGTTTAGACGCGATGGTTAATTCAGCAATCCTTTGGGATTGTGAAATTTTAGCGGGAAGTTTGGCAAACCCGGAAATGCCGAACCGAAGGTTGTTCTACAGAAGACATTACTTTAGACATCACTTTCCCGATGCGTCCAGTTACCCTCCAAGTCGAGCATACTGGATCGTGTCCATAACACGCGCCAGGTCAATTATGCGTCGATTTCAGTTTTGCGCGATCGCTCCCATGCGCTTTCTCGCTCAGAAAGTATTGAGACTCGCAACCCTATTGCTATTGTCTCTAACATTTTTCGGTTGGACACTTCCAGTGCAAGCAGCGACCCAAATCAGCCCGCGATTGGAAGAGCAAATTTTACAGGTGATTCGTCAGCACCCAGAAGTAATTTTGGAATCTGTTCAGGCATATCAGCAGCAACAACAACAGCGGCTAAGCCAAGCCCAGCAGTCATTCTTGCAGGAGTTCAAGGCTAACCCCAAGGCAGTAATTGGTGAATCTCCAACGACGGGAACCGAGCCGTCAAAGGTTGTCCTAATCGAATTTTCAGACTTCCAATGTCCTTATTGTGCCCAAGCACATGACACGCTAAAGGAGCTGATCGCAAAGCATCCGGATGAAGTGACCTTAGCTTACAAGCATTTTCCCCTCGCTCCGATCCATGCGGAAGCTATGCCTGCGGCTAAAGCAGCATGGGCAGCAGATCGGCAAGGCAAATTCTGGGAATATCATGATGCTTTATTTGCCAAGCAAGACAAATTGGGCGAGGAGTTGTATGTGGAGATTGCTCAAACACTCAATTTGGATTTAGAGCAATTTAACCGCGATCGCGCCAGCGATGCTGCTAGTGCTGCGATTGGACAGGATGTCCAGCTAGCTGAGAGTTTAGGGCTTGCAGGCACTCCCTTTTTCTTGATCGATACTGAGACTTTCTCCGGCCCTATCCAACTTTCAGATATGGAAAATCTACTCACTGCTGCCAAGTAATTCCGGCGTCATCAAGATTGAATCTGGATGGAGCGTTTTAAGCGTTCATTGCCTTTGAGCGCTTCTGACAGCCTCAGTCATTTAGCTGTACCTGAGTTGACAGAATGCCAGATTACACAGAGGCTGTCACTTTGGTAACTAAAGGCAGTGTAATCAGAAACTCAGCTCCCTTACCGGGAGAAGAAATGCACTCCAATTGACCACCATGTTTTTCGACGACCACTTGGTAGCTGATAGACAAGCCCAATCCGGTGCCTTTACCAATCGACTTGGTGGTAAAGAAAGGTTCAAACAGGCGTTGTCTAACCGTTTCAGTCATCCCCCGTCCATTGTCAGCGATGCGGATTTGCACCTGCTGGGAGTTGAGTAACTGGGTACAAATGGTGATGCGGCTGGGATTTTCTTTGATCTCCTGAGGCGATCGCTGAGCGTCCCGTTCGTCTAGGGCATCCATCGCGTTGGAAAGCACATTCATAAACACTTGATTCAACTGACCGGCGTAGCATTCCACCAAGGGCAAATTTCCGTATTCCTTGATGATTTCAATGCCGCGACGGTCAGATTTGTCTTTCAGGCGGTTGTGCAGGATGGTCAGCGTGCTGTCAATTCCTTCATGAAGGTTAACCGCTTTCACTTCTGCCTCATCCATGCGCGAGAAGTTGCGGAGTGCCAGGACGATCTTTTGAATTCGGTCGGCTCCGACTTTCATCGACGATAGCAGCTTGGGTAGGTCTTGCATCAGGAATTCTAGGTCAATCGCTTCAGCTTCCTCCTGAATTTCTGAATGCGGCTGGGGATAGTGGGTTTGATACAGTTCCACCAACCCCAGCAAGTCTTGCATATAGTCGTTGGCATGGGAGAGGTTGCCGTAGATGAAGTTGACGGGGTTGTTAATTTCATGGGCAACCCCGGCAACTAACTGTCCCAGACTGGACATTTTTTCGGTTTGTACCAATTGCGCCTGAGTCTGCTGGAGTTCCCTGAGCGTTTGTTCTAACTCCTGCGCTTTAGTACGGGTTTGATTGTACAGGTCTGCCTGGTTGAGCGCGATCGCAAACTGCTCGATCACGCCCTGTAGCAACTCGACCTCGCTATCGTTCCAGAAACGCGGTTCGGTGCTGTGGCTACAGCAAATTGCGACAACCATGCCCCCAGGCAACTGAACGGGGATAATCAGTACTGTTCGCATTCCTAGCGTGCGTACAAAGTCTCGCCAAGTGGGATCTTCTACCGTCTCGATATCTTCTATTCGTAAAGTTTCCAGCTTTAGAAGTTTGGTCGCTAACACACCGAATGCCGATGCAGGATAGCGTCCGGTCAAATCGGGTAGGTGAGAAAGGCGAACTTCCGGAGAAATTTCCCAGTATGGCTCCTCTACATTGCCGTGATACCAGCCAAGATGACATCGATCGGTCTGAAGGACTTTCTGGATTTCGTGCAATGTTGTCTCTAAGATGGCATCAAAGTCAAGAGAATTGCGAATCTGGTTTGTGAGCCGATTAATTAACTGTTCGCGCTGTGCTTGCTCTTTTAGCTGCTGAACGGACAATCGCAAGGCATCTTCTACCCGTTTGCGTAAGCGAAGCTCGTCGTAGACATCGCTAATATCCCTCGTGATGACAACGATACCCAGAATGTTACCGTGAGCATCCCGCCAAGGAGCTTTTGTGGTTAAAAAGGTGGTGTTGATGTCACCATTAGAAACCACTTCCTCATAAGCTTCAGTAACGCCTGCTTCCATAATCTGACGGTCTCTCGCCATGATTTGGTGGGCAATGTCAGGAGGTAGCAGTTCAGAATCGTCTTTGCCAAGAATCTCCTCAATTGGCTTTCCAAAGAAGTTTGCCAAATTAGAGTTGAGCGCGATATGACGCCCCTGCCGATCTTTGACAAGGATGAAGTCTGGTGTACTTTCCAAAATAGAGCCTAAGATGGCATTGCGTTCGCGCAGGACTGCTTCCGCTTGTTTGCGTTCGTCTTCGACGCGCTTGCGATCGCTGATATCCGTCGAAATTCCACCCAGCGCGTAAGGCACACCAGCTTCATCCAGAATTGGGAAATGCACCGAAACGTAGGTATGCAAACCATCTTCATGGAGGATAACTTCTTCTGAGACGATGGCTTTTCCCCCTGCCAGAATCCGTCGATCGTTCTGTGTAAACTGCTGAGCCATTTCTTGGGGAAACAAGTCGTAATTCGTCTTTCCTTTAATCTCCTCTCTGGTAATGCCAAATAACCGTTCAAATTCCCGATTAACCCGAATGTGTCGTCCTTGAATATCCTTTAAATAAATCACTGCCGGACAGTTATCGATAATCGCTTGTAGTTCTGCCTCGCTCTCTTTCAAAGCGGCTTCTGCCTGCTCTCGCTCTCGAATTTCGTCTTGCAGGTGTGCCACCACCGCTCGGAGTTCCTGAGTGCGTTCCTCGACTCGTTGTTCTAGCTCTAGCTTCCCTTGGTTCAGTGCTGCTTCCGCTTCCTTTCGCTCCGTGATATCTAGCAGCACCCCACAGAAGATAATTTCACCCTGATTGTTTTTCGTAGGGATAGAACTACCCTGCCACCAGCGTATCTCTCCATTTGGCTTGATTAATCGCCCTTCATAGTGCCAAGGGATGGATTGCTCAATCACTTCAGTGACCGATGCATAATAGCTTTCTAAGTCGTCAGGATGCACCTGACGAATGAACGCGCCGAAATCTGCCATCACCACCTCAGCCGTCACGCCTAGAAGATTCCAGATTCCTTCGCTCATACAATCTACTCTCCAGACATCCTTCCGGTTGGTAAACTGGAAAATCACCCCAGGTAGATTCGCGGTGGTATCTTTAAAGCGTGCCTCCTTAACGGCTAAAGCTGCCTCAGCTTGTTTGCGCTCCGTAATATCTTCAGTTGCCAGGATGATGCCGCCCATCACTCCGGTTTCATCTTGCCAAGGACGAATCTCCCATTTGCGCCAGCCAGTTGAGCCATCCGTTCGCTGAAACGGTTCTTCAACCAACATCTCGACTGCTTCGGTCAAACAGCGTTGGTATGCTGCCTGTAAGGGTTCCCAGTCCGAACGGAAAGCCTCAGGATGCGATCGCCCAATAATTTCCGGTTGCTTCAGTCCCAAATCGCTCAACCACCGCTGGCTGAAGAGCAGATAATTGAGGTTGCTATCGAGAATGGCAGCCGCTAAGGGTAGGTTTTCGATGAATTGGAAACAAAGGCAATCGTGCTTCATCTGGCTCTGAGCCGGGAAGTGCTGTTTCATGAATTAGGGATTGGTTCCTACACTGGACAGTATCCAATACTGGGGTTTCTCAGCCTCCCCATCTGCATACCAAAGTGCATGATGACAAAGAGGATTCAATATCTAGAGTTCCCTCTACACAAACGCTAGTAACATTTGTTGAAATGACGAATTGCAAAAAAACTAGAATTATTCTGCGTATATAGATAAGTTTTATCGCTGACAAATACAAGTGAGAGGCATGCTACCACTCCACCTTACCAGCGCCCTAAATTCTGAATCAGGTTCAATACAAGAATTTAATTGCGTCGAATTATACAAACTTACTGAACGCGGCTTCAAAGCTAACTTCAAGGCTAAGTAGTACGCGATCGCACCGATGACATCGACTGTAACGCGATTCAAAATGAAACTCAGCTAGCACAAACACTGAAAATTTTAGACGATCCCCTCGTAGTCAAAAATGGGGAAACTTTCTCGTCGGGTGCTGTCTATTTATCTAATACGGACAGTTTATCAACTCGTGGCAGCGAGTCTTAAAGTAACTTATGCGTCGAATTCAATTTTGGGCATTTGCCCCCATCGTTCTACTCGCTACGTTCTCTCCTTTGATGGTTCAAGCGCGGCAGCCTCTAGCAAATGTTAGCGGTAATATTGTCCCCGTTGGTTTTTCTCAAGAAGGCTCTCTCTTGCTAGCGCAGGCGACTACTCTCTCACCGCTGGAACAAGGAGTGATTGCTGAAATGAATAAGGCGCGGAAAAATCCCGCCGCCTATGCCGCCGTACTGGAGAATTGGAAAAAACGCTTCCAAGGTAAGCAAGTGAGAATGTCTGGAAACGTCTTTTTACAAACCCAAGAAGGTGTGAAAGCCGTCGATGAAGCGATTCGCTTCCTGAAATCCACTCGTCCTCTCCCACCTCTAAGTGCATCTAAAGGGATGTCATTGGGGGCTAGGGATCATGTGAAAGACCAAGGACCAAAAGGTAAGGTTGGTCACAATGGGAGCGATCGCAGCGATCCGTTTTCTCGCATCAACCGCTACGGTTCCTGGCAAACCACCGCAGCCGAAAATATTAGTTACGGCTCTGACACCCCTCAATCTATCGTCATGCAGTTAATCATTGATGATGGAGTTCCGGATCGCGGTCACAGAAAAAACATTTTCAACCCGGCTTTCCGAGTCGCAGGAGTGGCTTTTGGGTCTCACGCAAAATACAAATCGATGTGCGTGATTACCTATGCTGGAGGATATAAAGAGAAATAGGCTTCATGCATCACTCGTCCTCTTCATCTCATCACCTCAGCGTTCTCCGCCAGGGACAAGGCTTTCCGATTCTCTGTCTACACGGTCATCCAGGTTTAGGCAGCAGTATGTCTGTATTCACTAACCACTTATCCCAAAAATTCCAAACTTTTGCCCCTGACCTCCGGGGATACGGCAATAGTCGCATCAAGGGTAATTTTAGAATGGAAGACCATTTAACCGATTTGGAGGCGCTTCTAGACCGCTTCCAGATTGAGCGTTGCCTGGTATCGGGTTGGTCGTTAGGGGGGATTTTGGCGATGGAGTTGGCGCTGAAGCTACCAGAGCGAGTCACGGGTTTAATTTTGATTGCCACAGCAGCACGCCCCCGTGGGAATCATCCGCCAATCAGCTGGCAGGATAATTTCTACACGGGGCTGGCTTCGATCGTGAACCGAGTACAGCCTGGGTGGGAGTGGAATATCGAGACCTTTGGGAAGCGATCGCTCTATCGCTACCTGATCGGGCAACATACCCCTGGCGCTTACCGCTACCTCGCATTGGAAGCGATGTCAGCTTACTTGCAAACCTCAGCGGCGGCAACGCAGGCACTCAATACTGCTCTGAGAGCTGGTTACAACCGATTGGCGGATCTCCAGCAAATCCAATGTCCGAGTTTGATGCTGGCAGGAGCAAGCGATCGCCACATCACCCCTGAGTCCAGTTTAGAAACGGCTCATCACCTCAAGGATTGCCAATGGCACTGCTACCCGAATACCGCTCATTTATTTCCCTGGGAAATTCCCGAACGGGTACTGCGGGACATTGACTCTTGGCTCGATAGCCATCCACAAGTCGTGACGCCAGCCAGAGTTTAGATACCATCGTCGCCTCACCCTGTCCTGAAGTGATGCAGCCCCGACCAAAGGGGATGCAAGTTCGAGTCTGGTATCCTTCCAATCTTGTGAATTCTTAGCATCCCAGAAGCATCTATTCCTAGCGATCGCACCCCTCTGGTAAACCCAGAGGGGTTAGGGGTAAGGTGCCAAAGATGGGGATTCAAAGGAAGTGGATATCACCTGTGAAAAAGCTCAAAACCTAAGAAGGCTGACCGCTAAAAAACGTAGCTGTTCTTTGGCGGTCAAAACGCTCCCCCGACTCATCGTAAATCGTCAGCTTCTCTGGCTTACAGCGCTTCACAGTAGCCTTAATGCCTTTCGCTCCTTCTGCTTCCAGGTCTTCGATATAACCAGCTTTGGTTCTATCAGCTTCCTGAGAGCTAAGGAAAGGGCCAAAGTAGTAAGTACAACGGGGGTTGTCTGTGACAATCTCAACCCACGAAGCCCATCCAAAGAAGTGGAGAATGTTAATCAAGAATTCCTTCATGTTTTTGGCCTATCTTAGGGGATACAAAGCAGTCTTCTAAAAGGTTGTTCTTTACATTCTGTTATATTCTGTCATCTTTCTTTTTGAAAGTCTCTTTTGAAAGATTATTCAAGTAGAGCCGATTCGACCAGCGCTGACGATATATCTCATAAAGAGCCATTCCCCCTGCGACTGACGCATTCAGGCTCGGTGTGTTTCCCTGTAGCGGAATCGAAATCAGGAAGTCACAACACTTTTGTGTCAGAAGATTCAATCCTTCACCTTCAGAACCAATCACCAATACTACTGGCCCGGTAAATTGAGTAGTGTGTAACATTTGACCATCGCCTGCGGCGGTGCCATAAATCCAAAAGCCAGCCGCTTTCAATTCTTCTAAGGCACGGCTGAGGTTAACCACTCTGGAAACAGGAAAAGTTTCTAAAGCTCCGACTGCCACTTTCATGACGGCGGATGTGATTCCCACTGCTCGTCGTTGAGGGATCACCAATCCCTGGGCACCCAAAGCTTCTGCCGTGCGAATAATCGCTCCTAGATTGTGGGGATCGGTAATGCCATCCGCTACCACCAGCACTGGCTGCTCCGAGACGGATTTTGCCTGAGCGATTAACTCACTCAGGTCAGTGTAAGCGTAGGGTGCGACTTGAGCGACCACTCCTTGGTGATTTGCCCCGTGGCTAATTTGCTCTAAGCGGCGCGCACTGACTTCATCGATTACCGTTCCCCGTTCCTTGGCTTTCAGTAGGAGGGAGTGAAACCGGGAATCATAACGCAAATTTGGCAGTATCCAAACCCGATTCAGCTGGCGATGTTTTTCCAAGGCTGTGAGGACAGGATGCCGTCCATAGATCAGATCGCTTTCTTCTTCGGGTGCGGCTGCTGCTGCTCGATCCTCGTCCTGAAAACGACCTCTGGGGATCTCCCGTTCGTGACGGTTGGGAATTGACTTCTTTGGCTTGAAGTTGTCTGTCGGGCGCGTGTCAATTGAGTCTGTGTTTTTGTGGCGGGAGGCAGGACGGATTTGCTGACGCTCCCGGCGCGTGTCAGTTGAGTCTGTGTCTTTGTGGCGGGAAGCAGGACGGATTTGCTGACGCTCTCGGCGCGTGTCAATTGAGTCTGTGTCTTTGTGACGGGAAGCAGGACGGATTTGCTGACGCTCCCGGCGCTGGAGAATTGGCTTGACTTGCTCGTGCTTCCCAACTGGGCGCGAATCCCGATTGACATCCTCGTTATCAGAGAAGGAACGATCCTGGGGCGTCTGTTGCTCTACAATTCGCTTCCCAATCCGATTGTCCCCAAGACGCTTTGGGAAGGCACGCTTGGCTCGAATGGGCTTCCCTCGACTGGCGCTGGATCTGCTTGGAGGCTGAGGGCGGCGATGTTGATCGGCCATATTGTTAAGAATCTTTAACTTGTGGAAGTGGATTTAGCTCTAAGTAGCTCAGCAGCTGATTCAATCGCTGGGGATCTGTTAGGTAAAGATAGCCCATCAACGTCTCTAAGCTGCTAGCTTGTTGATAAATTTCGGGATCGAGGCGCTTGGGACGACCTGCCGCGGCGTTACGTCCCCGCCGCAAGATTTCTAATTCTGTGTTGGTGAGGTGGGGTTCGAGCGATCGCAATGCTTTTGCCTGACTTTCAGCTCTCACTTGCGCCACTACCATGTCATGATAAGCGTGGGATCGCTTGGGTGGCAGTAGATAAAAACTACGGATATAAAGCTCATACACGGCATCTCCTAGATAAGCTAAAGACGCCGGGGAAATCCGCTGAATTTGCGTGCGACGATCTGCGATCGCCCAGATCGAGTTCAACGATATTTTGGTTTCACCCAGTACGGGGTTAGTATTCAGCCAATCTGAACACTCTTCCTCCTGTGAACTCACATCTATGCCCTACCTCGCCCTCTAGTTGATCTTAATGCTTTTGCCTGAAAATCAGGGATGGGGTATGGGGAGTCGGGAGTCGGTAGGGGGTAATCGGTAATTACCTGTTCCCTTGTCTCCTACGCCTCTGCACCGCTGCTCTTTGTTTCCCCATCATTCCCGGTTCAGGACTTTTGAAAATGATTGGGGCGGGTTCTAAAGCCCCCGCCCCTCAAGCGCGAGTAGCCGAATCATCGCGGCATACGAAAAGCGCATCCGCGCCGCTACGCGATCGCGCCTCTGTATAGGTCAAGCAGGCTTGACATTCTCCAATGCCGCTTCGACTGAAGGCTGCAATGACAGAAACTGTTCTAAGCGAACCAGCTTGACAGTTTGAGTCACTCGGGCATTTGTAACAATTTGCAAACTACCCTCAAGGCTTTGAGCCTTTTTCACCAGCTGCACTAGAGCGCCCAATCCAGAGCTATCAACAAAATCAATTTTGGAAAGATCCAGCACAACGTTGCTGGGTCCATCTTCAATACACTTGCTGATAACTTTCCGAAATGTGGGTTCGGAAAAAGCATCCAATAAGCCTGTGAGGCGGAATAGCTGATAATTGTCCCTAACTTCGCGAGTGCCTCTTAAGCTGACAGTTAGGGTTAGTGGCTCAGGAATAACACCCTCCTAGCTGGATTGTCCTTAGTCGAGGCTTTATTATAAAACACAATGCGCGGATATACGCATCTGTTGTAATTCGTCCTTAGTTATTCGCGACCGAGCAAGGATATTAAGACTTTCTACTTCATCCGGGACACCCTTCACCCCTCTTTCCCCCTCTCCCTCAAAGAGGGGGAAATCTACTCGCTAACGGGTCTTATCGAAACAATGCAATCGCATCTAGGCGCTACGCTTATGCGATCGCATCTGCTCAACAAATTGCTCAAACAGATAGTCGGCATCGTGAGGGCCAGGGCTGGCTTCTGGGTGATACTGCACGGAAAAGAAGGGTAGAGATTTGTGACGCAACCCAGCCACGGTGCGGTCGTTCAGGTTTAGGTGGGTAATTTCTACTTCTGGATTTAGAGAATCTGCGTCAATGGCAAACCCGTGATTTTGGCTAGTAATCTCCACTCGCTGCTTCTCAAAACCGGCGGGTTGATTTAAGCCCCGATGACCAAATTTGAGCTTGAAGGTGTCAGCCCCCAGCGAAAGACCAAGAATTTGGTGCCCCATGCAGATCCCAAACATCGGTTTCTGGCTTTCTAGCAGCGCCCTTGTGGTTTCGATGCCTTCGGTGACAGCAGCGGGATCGCCGGGACCATTGGAAAGAAAAATTCCATCCGGGTTGTGCTTGAGAATTTCTTCGGGGGGTGTATTGGCGGGAACCACGACCACGCGGCAACCGTAACTCGCCAGACGCCGCAGGATGTTCCGTTTGATGCCAAAATCAATGGCAACCACCGTGAGGGGTTCCCCGCTTTCTGAGGGGATTCCAGGGCTAAATTCCCAACTCGACTCGGTGGGGTCAGACCACTCATAGACTTTGGCAGTGGTCACTTCCCGAACTAGATTCAATCCTGCCATGCTGGGAGCTTCTTGCACTTTCTCCAACAATTCAACGGGGTCAAGAATTTCGGTGGAAATTGCGCCATTCATGGCACCAGCAGAGCGAATCTTTCGGGTAAGGGCACGGGTATCGATGCCGTAAATGCCTGGAATGTTGTGTTGCTTGAGATAATCGGGCAAAGACTGGCTGGAACGCCAATTGCTGGGACGGGAGGCAATGTTACGAGCGATCGCGCCCCGCACTTGGGGACCATTCGATTCTTCATCATCTAGATTGACACCAGTGTTGCCTAATTCTGGATAGGTAAAGGTGACAATCTGACCGCAGTAGCTGGGATCTGTCAAGACTTCCTGGTAGCCGGTGATACCTGTGTTAAAGACCACTTCACCGATAGCTGTTCCAGGAGCACCAAAAGACCAGCCTTTGTACGACGTGCCATCGGCAAGGACGAGCAGAGCTGGTTGAGGAGAAGAAATAGACATAAGGGAGTGGTTAGTTTTTAGAAATTACTTCTTAGTTGGTAAGTTAGCATCTCACAGCCGTTGGGATAAGAGGTAGGGGGTACTGTGTGAGAATGCGATCGCATTTGGCAGCTCCTAATTGAAGGGGCGACGATAGCAATTTCAAGGTTGGGTGTATTGGATAGTAGGGGCATGACATTGCCATGCCCCTACTATCGGGAGACCTACTGTATAAACATCGCCCATTCAAAAAAACATGAGCGAATGGCTAATTTTTCAGAAACTCAACTAACTGCTCCAACTTCGACCAGGCAGTACCGCTACTCAAGATTTCTCTAGCCATTGTAATGCCCTCCGCATGGCTACCCATTGCGATCGCGCCGCCAACTTGGAGTGCCAACGCCGCATTCAAAGCCACTACATCTTGCTGTGCAGATGTTCCTTTTCCTTGAAGGACATCGCGCAAAATTTCGGCATTTTCCTCAACATCTCCACCCCGAATCGACGTGGTGGGTGCTGGTGTCAAGCCTAATTCGTGGGGATGCAGCGTTGTCAGTTGTACCTCACCACCAGACAGCACTGCTAAATCTGTCGCGTCTGCTAATCCAGCTTCATCCAGTTTCTCTCGTCCGTGCAGAACAATTGCCTGCTGAGTTCCTAACTGTCCTAAAGCATGGGCAATCGTTACGACCAAGTTAGGATCGCACACCCCAATGATCTGCCCGGTAGGGCGTAACGGATTTACTAATGGGCCTAATAAATTAAAGACCGTCCGCACTTTCAAGGTTCGCCGCAGCGATGCCACCGCTTTGAGCGCTGGGTGCCAACCGGGTGCAAATAAAAAGGTAATCCCGACTTCCTCTAGTGCGGCTTGTGCTTTCTCACTGCTGGCGTTTAGGTTAACTCCCAGCGCTTCTAAGACATCCGCCGATCCAACTTTGCTCGAAGCTGAGCGATTGCCATGTTTGGCGACTGAGACGCCAGCAGCAGCGGCTACAAAGGCGACGGCGGTAGAGATATTAAAGGTTGATGCCCCATCTCCTCCAGTTCCACAGGTGTCAATGACTGGAGTGAGGATTGGGGATTGTGGGCGCTTCGCCTTCTCGGCGAGTGGACTGAGTGGGGAGGATTGAGACTGCAACACCTGAGCCATCCCAGCGAGTTCGTCTGCCGAAACCCCCTTTGCTTGCAGGGCGGCTAAAATTGCCCCCGATAGCACTGGTGGAATTTCCTCGTTTAACCATGCCTGCATGAGAGAGGCGGCTTGGTCATGAGGCAGGGATTGCCGATCGAGTAGCTGTTGTAGCAGGTTAGGCCAAATGGATGTGTCGGTAGAAGCGATCGCTCCTGTCGTCCCAGCATCTTGGCTTATCAGTGAAGGAGTATTAGTCATTGACAGGTCTGGGTGCAGCGCACTCAGTTCAGAGGCATTTTGCAAAAGCTTATCGGATCGCCAAGCTCTCTAGCAACGTCCTGCACGCTTCTGTGTCGTAATTTTCCTGAGAGCGCACAGTGGGTTTTTGATAAATATTAAGATTCAGCTATTTTGCTGATTCCAATTAGACCCTTTTAGTTTGATGATTTTAAATATTCATACTTGTCATTATCAGTATCACCCTATTTATTAACTTTATTTGTGCGTAGGTATACAGCGTTGATTCGCTTCATCAAAACTTTATATTACTAACTTTTTATAAATAAACGAAGCTTCTCAGGCAAAAATGAGTATTTTACGAATTGCCTAAATTAAGGGTAGTTACGGAGGTTTTCTGTTGATGCAGTCTTTCAAGCCAAAAGTGTCTGAAGAGGAAATAAAATTAGATCCTGTATTTGTTCCGGAAAACCATTCTAAAAGACCTCCGAATAATTGGCTAAAACAGCTAATCCGTCGCTTAAGTATCCGGCAGAAAATTGGTTATGGATATGCAGTTGCCATTGGAATAGCAACTTTGGGGGCGAGTGCAGGGCTGCTCGTTGGCGAATATTACCAGCGACAGATGTCCCAGCAACTCAAATATGCACAGCAAGAAGCTTATCTTTTGAATAGTTTGAAAATTGCTGTACTAGAAGCAAGAAACCAGCAGCAGCAGTTAATTTATCGGCTAGGAAAACCAAAAGAGTTTCAACGCGAAGTTTTGCGCTTAGTAGAGAAAATTGAAAAGGTTAAAAAACTTTATTCACAAGTAAAATTATTTGGTAATGAATCTCAATTATTCAAGCATTCAGCTCAAGAGATTGCAGAAGTCGAAAATTGGTTGAAAACTTACGACGGAACTGTAGAAGTTTATAGCCAAAACCTAAATGTAATCTTAAATAAAATTGATAAAGATGGTGGGTTACAGCCTGAAACAGTTCTAATAATCCAAAATTCCTTGCTGAATTTTACCAATACTCAGGAGGCGCTTAAGTTTGATAGTCTCTCAGATGATTTAACAAAATTGATTGAGGTTGCTAATCACGATGAGGAAGAAACAGCGATCGCTTTACAGCAGGTAGAGAAACTGCGAATCCAGATAATTGTTACCAGTATGTTGCTGTCAATGGCGATCGCCGCGATAATCGCCCGCTATTCCAGTCGAGCGATCGCGCATCCTCTGGAAACTGCAACTCAAATTGCTCAGCAAGTTACCGAACAAGCAAATTTTACTCTCCAGGCACCCGTAATTACCGAGGATGAAGTTGGACGCCTGACAACCTCCCTCAACCAGCTAATCCGCAGCGTCGGCACCCACACCCAGGAACTGAAGCAAACCCAAGCACAGCTTCATCGCTTCTTCAACCTTTCATTCGATATGCTTTGTGTCGTCGGGTTTGACGGCTATTTTAAGCAGATAAACCCAGCTTTTGAAACAACACTTGGCTACACTGGCGAAGAAATTTTAGCAAAGCCATTGTTGAATTTTATTCATCCTGAAGATCGAGCAACCAGCATTGCTGAGGCAAGGAAACTTGCTAGCGGAGTCATGGTTAGCTCCTTTATAAACCGCTACGGCTGTAAAGACGGTTCCTATAAATGGCTGGAGTGGACGTGCGTCCCCTTTGCTCCAGAAGGTTTAATCTATGCGGTTGCCCGTGACATTAGCGATCGCATACACGCCGAAACAGCACGGCAGGAAAGCGAGCAGCAATTCAGAGCTTTGGTTGCTAATATTCCAGGTGCCATCTATCGGTGTAGCTGCGATGACGACTGGAAGATGGAGTTTATCAGCGATGCGATCGCAGAAATTTCTGGTTATCCGCCTGGAGACTTTATTCACAATCAAGTTCGCAGTTTTGCCAGTATTATTCATCCTGAAGATACCGCGATAGTGGACAGGCTTATCCAAGAGGCTGTGCAGAAAAAACAGCCTTTTATCATTGAGTACCGAATCATTCGAGCCGATGGAAGTATCCGATGGGTCTACGAGAAAGGTCAGGGCATATTCAATTCCACCGGACAGCTTCTGTGTCTAAACGGGGCAATCTTTGATATTAGCGATCGCAAGCAAACAGAAGAGGCATTACACTCATCAAACCGGCGAGTCTTCAAGGTTCTTGAAAGCATCACGGATGCTTTTTATGCCCTCAACCATCAGTGGCAGTTCACCTATATCAACAAGCAAGCGGAGCTACTTTTACAGAGAACCCGGTCCGAACTTCTGGGCACGAATATTTGGGATCGGTTTCCCGCTGCAATTGGGTCAAATTTTTACAATCAATATCACCAGAGTGCTGCTGAACAAGTCTCTATCACGTTTGAAGAATTTTACCCAGCTCTTGATATCTGGGTTGAAGTCCGTGCCTACCCCAGTGAAGAGGGGCTTTCTGTCTACTTCCACGACATCACTGAGCGGAAAGCTGCTGAGAAAGCCCTAGCAGAGCGAGCTAGACTAGCCGCATTTCGTGCTGATATTGGATCTGCCCTCACCCAAAGCGACTCTTTACAAGGCATCCTGCAACGCTGCGTCTTGGCTGTGGTTAAACACCTGGATGCAGCATTCGCCCGCATTTGGATGCTCAATGCCGAGGAGAACATACTGGAACTGCAAGCTAGTGCAGGGATATACACTCACCTAAACGGCAATCATCGCCGCGTTAAAGTCGGACAATTCAAAATCGGTCTGATTGCCCAAGAGCGAAAACCACACTTAACGAATTCTGTCCTCGACGATCCTCGTGTTAGCGATAAAGATTGGGCGAAGCGAGAGGGAATGGTTGCTTTTGCTGGCTATCCCTTAACAATCGAAGGTCAGCTCGTAGGGGTGATTGCCATGTTTACCCGCCATACCTTGAGCGAATCTATTTTCAAGGCGCTAGAATTTGCCGCAGATGAAATTGCCATAGGGATTAAACGCAAGCAGGCAGAGGAAGCACTCCAAAGATCGCTCAAAGATTTGTCAGACGTCAAATTTGCCTTAGATCAGGCGGCGATTGTTGCTATTACCGATCGAAGAGGAATGATTAACTATGTCAACGATAAATTTTGTGAAATATCCAAATATTCCCCAAAAGAACTGATAGGACAAGACCATCGAATTCTTAATTCTGGTTATCATCCACAAGAATTTTTTAGCAAGCTTTGGTCAACAATTTCTAGCGGCAAGGTTTGGAGAGGTCAAATTAAGAACAGAGCTAAAGATGAAACTTATTACTGGGTTGATACTGCCATCGTTCCTGTTATGGACGAGCGAGGAAACCCTTTCCAGTATTTAGCAATCTGCTCCGACATCACCGATCGCAAAGCCACTGAAGAAGCGTTGCGGCTATCGGAAGCCCGGTTCCGAGAACTGGCGGCTCAAGAAGAACTTTTCAATCATTTAGCTAGCCAGATCCGTAACTCTTTAGAACTGGATACCATTCTAGAGACGGCTGTTCATGAAATCTATCATCGGTTACACCTAGATACGTGCATCTTTTCCTGGTACCGTCCTGACATGGAGCCTGTTAGTTGGGAAGCGGTGAAGGAAGGCAAAAAGACCGATCTTCGTAGTTGGGTGGGTTTTTTCCCGGATGAAGCCTTTGGTGCCTTTACTGAGAAAATCCTGCGCCAAGAAATTGTTCGCGTCGATGATGTCAAGACTCTAAACAACGATCTGCCGTTACAGCAGCTGTTATTGACAACGGGTGCGGCTTCTGTGTTGGGGCTACCACTTCAAACACAATTCGGTAGGATTGGCTTGATAATTTGTAATCGCATCCAAGAAGCAAAACCTTGGACGGATGCTGATGTGGCACTGCTTTGCGCGATCGCTAATCAGATGGCGATCGCAATTAACCAAGCTGAACTCTACGCCGACGCTAGTAATTCCGCCCATCTTGCCCAAGATAAAGCCTTGCAACTGGAACAAACATTGCAAGAACTCAAAGAAACTCAAACTCAGCTGATTCAAGCCGAAAAAATGTCCAGCCTCGGTCAGATGGTTGCTGGCATTGCCCACGAATTTAATAACCCGGTTAACTTTATCCACGGCAATCTGCAACACACGAACGACTACGTTCAAGACTTACTTAACTTAGTGAAACTTTATCAGCAACAATATTCTAATCCCGCGCCTAAAATTCAGAGTTTTGTAGAGAAAATTGACCTAGAATTTATCGCTCAAGACCTACCCAAAATGCTGTCTTCTATGAAGATAGGGACGCAGCGAATTCGCGAGCTAGTCTTATCCTTACGGAACTTCTCGCGTCTTGATGAAGCGGAGATGAAAGCCGTTGATCTCCACGAAGGCATGGACAATACGCTGTTAATTTTAAATAACCGTCTCAAAAAAGAGATTAATGTGATTAAACACTATGGCAAGTTACCTCTTGTTGAGTGTTATCCTGCACAGCTCAATCAAGTATTTATGAATATCCTGAGTAATGCGATTGATGCACTGCTGGCTCAGAAAGAGCGGGAAGATAAACAAATTGTTATTTCTAGCCAAGTATTAGGAAAAAATCAGATAATCGTGAGAATTCGGGATAATGGTTCTGGAATTCCACAACCAATTCTAGAGAAAATATTTGACCCGTTTTTTACAACTAAAGATGTCGGAAAGGGAACTGGCTTAGGACTTTCAATTTCCTATCAAATTATGGAAAAGCATCATGGAAAAATTATGGTGAGTTCCCAGATGGATGAAGGAACAGAATTTGCAATTTACCTTCCGATTAAGCAGTCAGGTTTGTCTGCGAAATCGGTTCTAGCCAAGTCAAATTAAGATTCGCCTGCTGTAATTTGCTTCCCACAAACACAAGTCTTGGTTAAACAGTTTTAATCCAAATTTTTGTAGCTGAAGAATCTGAACCAATAGCACCATCATGTAGAATCAACAAATTCTGAATAAGCATCTCAAAAAATATGTCAGAAAGTCGTGTAACCTTCAACGCCGAGGAAGTGTTGCCGGACGAGCGCAACTTCGTCGCCGCTGTTCTAGATACAGCAGCAACTTTGGTAGTGGTTCTCGATACCCAGGGGCGAATTGTCGTTTTTAATCAAGCTTGCCAGCAAACCACTGCTTACTCGGCGGAGGAAGTCAAAGGCAGACCATTCTGGGATTTATTTCTGCTGCCAGAAGAAGTGGAATCTGTCAAAGCGGTCTTCAAAAATCTTCAAGCGGGTCAGTTTCCAAACCAATATGACAACTATTGGTTAACGCGCGATCGCGATCGCCGTTTGATTGCTTGGTCGAATACGGCGCTGCTTGACTCCTCTGGTGGGGTCAAGTAGATCATCGGTACGGGGATTGACATTACCGAGCGTCACCAGGCAGAGCAAGCCCTAAAAAAGGCAAAGGCTGAGCTAGAAATCAGGGTCGAAGAGCGGACGGCTGAACTTAGGAAAGCCAACGAGCAATTGCAGGAAGAAATGCTAGAGCGCCAGCGTACCGAGGTGGCGCTCGAACAGAGCTATAGCCTCTTGCAGGCAGTTATTGAAGGAACACCCGATGCCATCTTTGTCAAAGATCTACAATGCCGGGTGGTGATGGCGAATTCAGGTGTTGGCACGATTTTCAATCGGCAGGTAGAGGAAATTATCGGCAAGGATAATACCGAGTTGTTGCCGCCTGAGATTGCCCGTCAGATAAACGAAACTGACCGCCGCGTTATGACATCGGGTGAACCGGAAATGGTTGAGGAAGTTGTCACCATCATGGGAATCACCAAGATTTATCTCTCTACAAAAAGCGTTTTGCGCGATCCTTCTGGAAATGTCATAGGTCTAGTCGGCGTCTCGCGGGATATCACCGAGCGTAAAGCTGCTGAGGAGGCGCTACGAGAATCCGAAGAGCGTTATCGTCACTTTATTGAGACTGCCTTAGAAGGAATTTGGGTGATCGACGCTGAAAACAAGACGATTTTTGTCAATCGCACACTGGCAGAAATGCTTGGCTACAGCATTGAGGAGATGCAGGGTAAGTCGCTATTTGATTTCATGGATGATGAAGGGAAAGCGATCGCGGCTCGCCAAGTCGAGCTTCGCCGCCAAGGTATCGAGGCCAAGATTGATTTTAAATTATGTCGCAAAGATGGCTCGTTTCGATGGGCAATTGTTTCGACCTCTCCCATCTTCGACTCAGCAGGGAATTATGCTGGAGCCTTTGCGATGATTACGGATATCACCGATCGCCGACAGGCGGAAGAAGCACTGCGCGAAAGTGAGGCGCGGCTAAGAGAGCAAGCAAGGCGGGAAAACTTGCTCAACCGTCTCGCTAGCCAAATCCGTAACAGTCTTAACTTAGACAAAGTTTTGGAAACAACCGTGCAAGAGATCCGCAATTTGTTGCAGATTGAGCGGTGTCATTTTGCCTGGTATTACCCTGACAGAGAGGAACCCGGTTGGGCAATTGTCAAGGAAGCTCGCAATTCGGAGCTTTCCGATCTCAGAGGTTATTACCCGATTGCTGCTGTCGGATCGATGGGGCAAAAACTTTTGAACCTGGAAATGCTGCGGATAGATGATATCGAGAAACTGAGCCAGAAGCCGCGAAGCGCAGCTCAGCCAAGCGAGAAGCCGCGAAGCGTGGCATACGCTAGCGATCGCCTGTGGCGTAGATTTCTGCGTTCGATGGGCTTCGCCTCTATCTTGGTGCTGCCCATTCAAACTCGATCGGGTACCATTGGTATCCTGAGTTGTTGCCAGAGTTCTGCACCCAGACCTTGGAGTGATTGGGAAGTCGAACTGCTGCACGCTGTAACCGACCAACTTGCGATCGCAATTAACCAAGCCGAACTCTACGCCGCCACCCGCACCACTGCCAAACAATTCCAAGAACAAGCCGCCAAACTCGAACAAACCCTCTCCGAACTCCAACAAACCCAAGCTCAACTGGTACAGACAGAAAAAATGTCGAGTTTAGGGCAGTTGGTTGCCGGTATTGCCCATGAAATTAATAATCCCGTTAACTTTATCTATGGCAACTTAGCTCACACAGACGAATACACCAAAGACCTCCTGAATCTACTACAGCTCTACCAACAGCACTATTTCCATCCAGTCCCTGAGATTCAAGATGAAATGGCGGCTATCGATCTAGATTTTCTGATCGAAGACCTTCCTAAGATGCTAACTTCCATGAAAGTAGGTGCTGAGCGTATTCGTCAGATTGTCTTATCGCTGCGGAACTTCTCCCGCCTGGATGAAGCAGAAATGAAGGCGGTTGATGTTCATGAAGGGATTGAGAGCAGTCTCCTGATTCTACAAAATCGCCTGAAGACAAAACCTGACCATCCTGGCATTCAACTAATAAAGAAATACGGCGACTTGCCGCAGGTAGAATGCTATGCCGGACAATTGAATCAAGTCTTTATGAATCTACTGACGAATGCAATCGATGCCTTAGAAGAGAGAATAGAGCGTGGGGAAGAAAATACTAAGTCCTACATCCCTAAAATTTGCATTCGCACCTCTGTTGTCAACTCCGATCGGGTATTAATTAGCATTGCCGATAACGGTCTAGGGATGACGGAAGCCATGCAAAAACAGCTATTCAATCCCTTTTTTACAACCAAACCCGTAGGCAAAGGTACGGGGTTAGGTTTATCGATCAGCTATCAAATTGTGGTAGAAAAACACGGAGGTCAATTGCACTGCCTTTCCGAACCGGGGCAAGGTACAGAGTTTGCGATCGCAATTCCCATTCAGCAGCACAGTTAGGCTCCATTGGAGAAGATTTTTACTTAAATTCACTATACCTAACTACCCGCTTCTATTTTTCGTCTTTACTGAGAATTAACCTTAGCTTAGTGGCTGATTAATTCTACGAGTGTTAGTCTGTTAGTGCTGAAGTGCGATCGCAAAGATAAGCTGTGTCAAAAAGGACTTTCAGTAGAAGGAATAAAGCGATAAAATTTTAACGAGTAACAGCAATGGGTATCCATCGCGGCATCGTTTCAGCCACATTTTTAATTTTTACAGGATTGAGCGCGATCGCTCCCCCTGTTTTCTCTCAAATCCAGGAGTTTACAACTCAACAACCGGAACGCCAACAAATCGATCTAATTTTTAGCCCGAACACCAATCAAAGTTTTGAAGACGTGCTTGAGCAAGCAGAATCGATTGCTAGCAATTCTGTTGAGCAGGGATTCGCACAAAATCCGGAGGTTACACAAATTTATATCAGAATTTTCGGTGATGTCAAAGGACAAGTAGCCCCGCTTCTATTTTCAAAAGTGTATCGTTCTGATTGGCAAACAGAACCTAAAATTGATCGTTGGATTCGATATTTTGATAATTCTGGATTGCTACTAGGCTTTTATAATTCATCTGATTCCTTCTCATCTCCAATTCCTCCTACACCAACCCTCAGACCCGAAGACGATCCAGGTTTCCGGGATGATTAATATACAGTTAAATATACAGATAAAGGCGCAATAATTGCGCCTTTAATACACTTCGTTAAGATTAAAAAAACTTCAGCATTTTCCAATATTGCCTTAACAAGGCGCAAAAAAAGTAAAAAAGAGTTTTTTCAATATCTATCTGCTTTTTTACTGCTACGCTTAAGCTTTTTTTAAGCTCCTATTCTAATTAATGGAGTTTTGGGAGAATCTAAGAATTACAGCAGTAACCGAAAATTATTCATTGCGTCTCTAAGTATAAAAAACGCTAAAATAATTTTTTTAAGACAACAAACCTGAATTTTTCTTTCTACCCTTTAACCTGGTTACTGCTGCTAAAGTTCCAAAAAGAAGTATACCCAATGTAGGAGTATTTTCAGGAACAACTGCTGCCTCTGCCTCATCAACCACTAAGGCAGAAATCCGTGTTCCATCCCCAACATCCACAACCCCAATCCCTAAAGTATATTCCCCTGAGGCTGGAAGAATATAAGAAAAAGCTTGCCATCCAGTTTCTTTATTAAAGACACTTGAAGAGTTACTGAATTTTGAAATCGTATCCGCTAAATTAAAGAATTGAGTACCAGAATCTGACTGAAGACTTACAAAAGCAAAGTCATTAAAATCAGGATAGGTAAAGTCATCAACCGCAGATTGCTCAACAGCCTCATTCGTGAGGAAGTTCCAAGAAAAAGATAACTTTTGCCCAGCACTGCCTTTAAAAGTTTGCTTAATGGCAGATCCCTCAATCGGCTCTGCGGTAGCTATAGCGTATAAAGATTGATCGCCCAAGAAAGTTGAGAAACCCAAGAATCCTTCTAAAGTTTCTTCTTCAGCAAAGCCAGAAATGAAAGTGACGGGAGCAGCATTACCGCCAATAATCGGATTAGAATTATTGTCGAGACTAAAAGTTTCTTGGTATGCAGTTGAGAGAAAAGCCTGGTTTTTTCCTTGGAATGGCTTAATTCCAAAATCTGAAGTTTCTATTCGATAATCGCCTAGGGCTTTCCAACTCTGAAACCCTTGTTCAAATCCTTTATTCAGAACAGCAGCCTTTACTGTAGATGGAAAAACTACACTTACACTGATAGCCAGTGCTGCAAGACTAATTGTTTTTATCATTAAGTTAACTCCTAATTTTTTTTGCCAAAAAGGTCATTTTTAAAGTTTTGCTAATTTTTAAAAGCAGGCTTAGTTTAGCTTTTTAAGTATTTTCACTGATATCTCTATTAAAAGCATTTTTGGTTAAGCGAACATTAATAGAGGAATAAGACCTGCTAAAATTTGGCTTAACAATCTTATTGACAACTTCTTGATAAATTTATATTTTATTAATCTTTTATTAACCCAGAGATTAAAGAAGCTTAATTCTACGTCAGTAGTATTCCAGAGGGTGCGTAGAAACACTCAGATTTGGCGGTGGAAGTCGAGTATGAGGGAGCCGCCCATTCGACTAAAGAGAACAAAAAGCAGGCAGGATGCTACAGGTATAGATACTTATGCCGATGGCTTGAGGTAATGCTGCGTTGACTAGCCGTTGACATGAATGCTGTGGCTTAGCTGTCGCAGCATTTTTGGTTGACTGTTTAAGCTTTATAGAGGTTAGCTCGGCTAAATTCCTGTCAAATAATGACTCAAAATTTTTGATTATTGCGATCGCAAAAAGAGAGGAATTTAATGTCTAAGTTCAGTCGGAGGCAGCTACTAATTTTTTTTGGGGCGAGTGCGGGTACTGCTGTACTAGCTCCTACTTTGGGGAGACAGCATTTTGGCAGCAATCCTAACGTTGCCCAAGCGGTTCTACCACTGAAATTTACCCCAGTGCGATTGCCGCATCCTTTACCGATTTATCAAGAGCAAAAAAGCTTCTACGCCACAGCCATTAATTATCAAGGAAGCGTAATTAATGCTTCTACCGATACTCGGTTAAGCACCTACAACATCGTTGATGATGTAGTGGTGCCCCCAGAGTACGAACGTTATGTGATTGTACGTTGGGGCGATCGCGTTTATCCCAACCCAGAAGAATACTTTGGCTACAACAACGACTACACCGGCTTTGTTCCCCTGGATGGCAGAAATCCCAACGACGGCTACCTTTGGGTAAATCACGAGTATGTCTCCTACCCGTTTACTTTTACACTCCCTGAAGTCCCAGAGGATTTAGCAGGATTACCTGAGTCTTATCCCTTAGTCGTTGGGCAGAGTTTACCGGGTGACAAAACCGATCTTTTCCTGTTGGGCGAAATCATGTACAACATGGGCGGTTCGGTTCTGCGGATGGCACGCCAAAATCGCGCCGGACGCTATTCGATTGTTAAAGATCCCAACAATCGACGCCTTCATGGTCTTTCCGGTTTAGGGATTAACAGCCAGCGTTCCGATCAGTATAAAACTATTACTTCTTGGGGTTCCAAGAGCTACCAGAAAGGCGATCAAAACTACCTGTTGAGTACGGGACCCGCTGCCACCCAAGTATTTCCTCTCAGCGTAGATGGGCTGGGTAACAAAATCATTGGCACTGCCTACAACTGCTCTGGCGGCACTACTCCCTGGGGAACCATCCTCTCAGCGGAAGAAAACTTTCAGGCAAGCACAGCCTTTTTTGTAGGAGTCACAGAATCTGTAAAATCTGATGGTACTCAGACTAGCTACACCGCCGGTACCAGTGGGGAAAAATTTGGTTTAGTCGGGGAAAAATACGGCTGGATGGTGGAAATTGATCCTAGTAACCCGAATTTTCGCCCGCGCAAGCACACCGCATTAGGTCGTTACCGTCATGAAAACATTGCTATGCGGGTGGAAGCTGGGAAAAAATTAGTTGCCTACATGGGTGATGACCGACGCGGCGGACACACCTGGAAATTTATCAGCAAAGGCACAGTTTCTTCCCCGAATAGCAAGAACAACAGCGCTTTATTTGAAGAGGGGACGCTATACGTCGCTCGTTACAATCCTGACGGGACAGGAACATGGATTCCCCTAGATTTGAATGCTACTACCAATCCGATTCCGCCATCTGTCCTTGGCTCAAAAGAAATTGCCGCTTTGGGCAAAGCAAGCCGGAATGCCTTGATTAAACTACCCAAACGGAACGGTGTTGCAGCTCAAACGACAGATGGCGGTGCATTCAACTTAGACACCACCAATGAAGCCACAGCGCTGGCAGGTTATCAAGGTAAGAAGCTGTCTAACTTCTATACCAGCCAAGGGGCTGTCCTTGTGGATGCCTTCTTAGCCGCCAACTTAGTTGGGGGAACGCCTACCGCACGTCCCGAAGATATTGAAGTTCATCCCCGTACTAAGGATGTATTTATTGCCTACACGGATGGTGCGGCGGGAAGTGATGGCTACCCCGATTCTCGAATCTTTGTGGTTTCTAAGTACAGCCCTGCTGTCAACGCCGGACAACCTTCGGGCGAACTGTTCAAAATTATGGAAAACAGCTCGGATGGCACGGGTACAACTTTCCGCTGGCAGCGATTTGCCAAAGGTGGGGAGGCAGGGGCAGAACCGGGTTCGGGTTTTGCCAATGTAGATAACTTGGCATTTGACCCCCAAGGAAATATTTGGGGCGTCACGGATATGTCTACTAGCGCTCACAATGGTTTCGATGTTGGTGCTGCCGCAACGCCATTAGCGATAGACCACAGGGTAGTGGGTTCTAACTCTCCTAGTGTGGATGATTCTAATCTCAATGTTCAAACTTCTAACCTGATTGGGGTTTTTGGCAATAACTGGCTCTTTTTCATTCCCACCACTGGCCCGAATGCCGGAGAAATCGTCCCCTTTGCCTACGGTCCTCCACGTTGCGAGTTGACGGGGCCGACTTTTATCGGCGATACGTTGATTCTTTCGGTGCAGCACCCCGGTGAAGATTGTCCATTTACCCCTCAGCAAACACTGAGCCGAACGATTGAGATGCTGGACTTGAATGGCACTCTATTCAACCAACAGCGCACGGTTCCTCGGGGCAGTAATTGGCCTAGCAATATTGAGGGAAATCCTCAAGGACCACCACGTCCTTCAGTGATTGGCATTCGCCGCAAGCAGTCAAATGGCACATTTGTTTAATTAAGTAAAAGGCAAAAGAAAGAGACAAGAATCTTTCTTTTGCCTTTTTACTTTTGTCTGCTTAAGTGCCTAACATTTGCAACTGATACAAACTGGCGTAGAGTCCGCCTTGGCGCAACAATTGATCGTGGCTGCCCGACTCTACCAGTTGCCCTCGCTTCAGCACCAAAATCCGGTCTACATTGCGGATGGTTGAGAGACGGTGCGCGATGATAATAGCGGTGCGTCCCTCCAGCAATTTGTCGAGGGCATCTTGAATTAAGGCTTCTGTACCTACGTCTAGACTGGCTGTTGCTTCATCTAGCACTAAAATACGGGGATTGCGGATAGCAGCACGGGCAAATGCTAAGAGTTGCTTTTGTCCGCTAGAGATATTAGTGCCTCGTTCTCTAAGTTGGGTATCGTAGCCTTGAGGCAGTTGTTCGATAAAACTGGCAACATTGGTTTTTTCGGCGGCTTGTCGAATTTCTTCAAAGGAGTAAGTATCTCCTAGAGTAATGTTGCTCTTCACGTCACCGGCAAACAGAAAGCCATCTTGAAGGATGACGCCTAGGTGTTCCCGCAGTTCTCTTTGGGGTAAGTCCCGGACATTGACAGCATCGAGGAAAATGCGACCTTCGGTGGTTTCGTAAAGGCGACACAGCAGGCGAATAATCGAACTTTTACCAGCACCCGTGGGACCAACGAGAGCGACTTTTTCGCCGGGATGGATGGTGAAGTTTAGGTCTTTGAGGACGTATTCATCATTTTTATAGGCAAAGGAGACATTTTCAAAGCGAATTTCACCTTTGGCGGTTGGGGATGGGGAATGGGAAATTCTCCTGGGTTCCTCTGCTACAGACGGGATAATTCCCCTGTCTATAAGCTGTTTTTGTGTCCCTTCAGGATCGCGGATTTCAATTGGTTCGTTGAGAATATCGGTGATGCGTTCGACGGCGGTGAAACCAGATTGCAGGGAGGTGAATTTTTCAGCAAATTGTCGCAAGGGATCGAAGAGACGCTGGGCATACAGGATAAAGGCAGAGAGGGTGCCAAAACTGAGGGCTTTGCCCATAATCATTTGTCCACCTAACCAGAGTACGCCCGCGATCGCTACCAGTGCAATCCACTCCAAGGTGGCTGATACGGCTGAGTCGTGAAAAATGGTTTTATCCACTTCCTCGATGTACCGCTGATTCGTCACCCGAAACAGTTCTGAGTTGAATTTCTCTCGCCGGAATAGCTGCACGACGTTCACCCCTACGATGTTTTCTTGCAGCGTTGAGTTGAGTGCAGACAGTTCTTCTCTGGCTTTGTAATTGGCTTTGCGATACTGCTGTTGGAAGTAAATAATCAAAGCCGTGACTGGCACCAACATCAGTGTCAGCATCAATGCCAGCTGCCATTGCAGCAAAAACATGGTGACAGCGATCGCTAAAATCGACACCAGATCGCTGACAATGCCAATCGCACCTGTGGAAAAGACATCCCCCAGGGCTTCGACATCGCTGGTGAGGCGGGTAATCAATCGTCCTACAGGGGTGCGGTCAAAAAATCGCACCGCCAAGGAAGTGACATGATGAAATAAATCAGTGCGAATCTCGGCGGTAATTTGCTGCCCCACCTTCTGCACGGTGTAACCTTGGGCGGCGGTGAACACCATCCGAACGATCATCGTTAGCAGCAGTAAAACGGCGAGAAGATTGATTCCTTCCAACAAGCCTTTACCTTGAAGAAAAGACCAGACTTCTTCCCCGCGAATCAGCGAAATTGCTTGCCCCACGATGATCGGTTGAATTGCCCCGGCGACTGACAGCGGCACCAACAACAGGATGGAAATTATCAGCAGACGACTGCTTTTGCGCGCGTAGGGGACTAAGCGCAGGAAGAGTCGCCAGTCGCTTTCACGAACGCGCGATCGCTCTTTAGTTTCCGTCAGAAGCGGGGATTGAGTCATGCTGCCACTATCTTCTTTCTACTTATTTCATTGTTCCCCTTTCACCAGTGCTGTAGCAGCTGCCTGTAGAGATAGGTAAGCTGTTTCAGGTTGCCCATTGATGTAGGATTTGCCATCTACCGATTCGCACAGAGTTCCGACTTTCTCGCCATCAGCGCCATATACTTCTAGCACATCTTGGAGAATATTCGGGTCAAAACCTTGCACAACTGAACTCCAAGCATTTTTATCAACCGAGCAAATCCTAATTGTTTCGTCCATTTGATCGCCTTGCGCTAGCAGTTAATTAGAACAGCGCTTCTGATATCTTCGACCCATTGATGGATATCGCCCGTATTCAGGCGATAACTCCGAGGGTGGGCAATTAACCGCGCTGTACTTTCAAATAGTGTATCAATCTCGATCAAGCCATTTTCGCTCAGGGTGCGACCTGTGGAAACTAAATCCACAATCGCCTCGGACATCCCGGTAATCGGCCCTAGTTCTACGGAACCAGACAAAGGCACAATTTCTACGGGTAAATCTAAGCTTTCAAAGTATTCGTAGGCACAGTGAACAAACTTAGACGCGACTCGACCGTGGGGCGGCAGTTGTAAGACTGACCGATAAAGGCTAGAAGACTTTACCGCCACTGACAGCCGACAAGAACCAAATCGGAGGTCAGCTAGATGAGCAACCTGGGGGTTTTTCTCCCGCAGAACATCGTAACCGACTATCCCTAAATGTGCTTGCCCATATTCCACATAAACTGGGACATCTTGCGCCCTTACCAGTAGGGCTTGGGCGGTGCCGGTGGGGTCTTGTATTTGCAGTTGGCGGTTGCCAGAATCTTTAAAGGCGCTAAAGTCGAGTCCGACACTTTGCAGTAGACGAATGCTATCAGATAAGAGAGCGCCTTTGGGCAATGCAACGGTAAGCATAGAATAGAGTTCTGAGTGTTAAGTATTGAGTTCTGGATGTCACAAGGTAACTCATAACTCATACCTCATAATTCATAACTTTTGTGATGCGAATTCTCTTGGTGGATGATGAAGTTGAGCTGACTGAACCGCTGAGTCGCGTGCTAAGTCGTGAAGGCTACAGCGTTGAGTTGGCTTATGATGGGGCGTCTGGCAACCAGATGGCGCTGCAAGGAGGCTATGACTTGCTGATTTTGGATTGGATGCTGCCGCAGATCAGCGGGTTGGAAATTTGTCAGCAGATGCGATCGCGCAAAGATGCTACACCCGTCCTCTTTCTCACTGCCAAAGATACCCTAGACGACCGCGTGCTGGGTTTGGACGCCGGTGCGGATGACTACCTAGTGAAGCCGTTTGAATTGCGAGAGTTACTCGCACGAGTCCGCGCCTTGCTGCGTCGTTCCGCGACTGATGCGCCTGCTAGCGCGACGATAGAAGCGCACTACCATCCTCACTTACTTCAGATTGGAGATTTAGAACTAGATTGTGAAAACCAGCTAGCTTATCGTCACGGACGCACCATTGAGTTATCGGAGAAAGAAACTCAGCTGCTGGAATATTTTATGCGTCACGCGGGGCAGTTGCTCACTCACGCCCAAATTCATCAACATTTGTGGAACCCAGACGAACAACCCAGCAGTAACGTTTTAGCCGCTTTGATTCGCCTTTTGCGGCGCAAAATTGAGGCATCTGGAGAGACAACTTTGATTCACACTGTCTATGGCAAAGGCTATCGCTTTGGAGATGGCGGCTAAGGCGGCTTTCTGACTTGCTTTCTAACTTTCAGTGGTGATATTCAAAAGGCAATCTTTTGATATTTGTCAACTATCATTAGTAGTATTTCAACACCATTGTCTATATTCGCTTTCCTAACAGTAGCGATCGCTTGGTATCGTCTACACAAAACTATGTGTTTAGCTGTTGAGCTGTCTATTGATATTGCTTAGAATAAGCCTAAATTACAAGGAGCTATTTTATATGATGCTTGGAGATTTGGAAGACCCCTTGATAGCTTGGGATTTAAGAAACTTACAAAGAATTGCTACTACTATTCTTTTTCTCCTTTTAGTATTCTTCTTTAGTTGGTTGAATCGAAAAAATCGATATGTTTTATGGGCTATTTTTTCTGGTGCTATCTTGACATTTATCTTCTTATTGGTTACGCGCAATAATCACGGATTAGCTTTTTTTACTTTTAAATTTTAATGATCAGCATATCGCCTGCGCTTGGGAAGAGATTGTCAGGCGATATTTGCTGGCTATTCTTTTCTGGAAGAGAAACCACTTTAAACAGAGAATTGCAACTCTAACGGCTGGGATGGAATGATGTACATTAATTCTGCACCGTCGGGTTTAGAGTCTATGGAGGGAGTTAATTTCAGCCAGTCATGGAAGGTAATTCCCAATTGTGCGATCGCTTGTACTTCTGTCTGATACGCTTCAAAACGGCGATTAGTTTCTACCATAGATTCTATGGCTTCCAGCACTTGGGGAAGATGGTTATCAGCCTCTCGCTTCAAATCTCCCTTACTGCGACCAAACATACCTCCTTTAACATTAACGCGAGTTAGAATTGCCGCTGGTAACGATTCAGCCCATTTATTAGGTTCTTGGGCCATCTTGAGCAAATTCTCACGTTGAAGCTCAAACACAGCATTTTCATCCAAAGCTGGATCGATCCACTGGTAAATTCGGGTTAGTCGCCGCAAATCTATCTGACCTTTGAACTGAGGCTGTAAGTAAGCTGCTGGGTTAGAAGTAAGTAGAAGCTCAACATATTTATGAATACGAGAACGAAGAACTTTCGCGCCTTCTTGGAAGCGATTAAGTGCTGTTTCGGGTTCTCCTAACTCAAGATGACAACGGGCTTCAGCAATATAAGCTAGAGATAAGGTCAAAAGATATTCATCAGCGATCTGGCTACCTTGCTCAAGTTCTTTGTCTGTGTAGTCAGCGTAAATATGTTCAGCTTCTAGAAAACGGTTTATAGCTTCAATCGCCATCCGTTCTCTGTTTTCCACTCTGGTCATCGTAAAGGCATTCATCGCCAGACCAATAGCAGCTTTGAAATTAGCATAATATCCAATGTCAATTTTGCGATTAATTTTGTTTAGCAGTTCCTCACTCTGTTTTAGCCGTTGTTCCAGTTCATTGAGACGCTGGTTTAATACAGCAAATCCCATCACTGAGACACCTAGATTTAGTACGCTAGCAGCAGAAGTCACTTGCAAAATTCCTTGAGTCTGGTGCAAACCCTGCTGAATATTTACTACTTGTTGCCCAATTCCACCTAAACGCTGGTTAACATCAGCTAATCCTTTACCTGTAACAGCCGCATTAGCAACTGAATCAGCTAGATTTATCCCTGAAAAAATAAGGTTGAGTAAATTGGGAGAAGAACCAGTCGGTGTTGGTATTTGAGAAGGATTTCCTCCCATTTGGTGTATCCAGGTAACAACGTATTTCGTCCCCACTTCCCGAATTACACCCCCAACGCGCTCAAAGGTTCCATCTGCAAGTCCCTTGGCGATCCAGTCAGCAAGCATAAACGTTGCTGTAACTGTCAAACTCATGATTTTCTCCTGGTTGCTAAAACTTTAGAGGCGTGATCGCATTCTTTCTCAGTATTCCCACGACACAGCCAGCGCTAACAATTTCGCTGCATCAGAGGAAACGAGCGATCGCATTCTTTCTCAGTATTCCCACGACACAGCCAGCGCTAACAATTTCCCTGCATCACAGAAAACGAGCGATCGCGTCCTTACACGCTAAACCTGACAGAAGCAGAGTTCAATAGTCCGCGCAGGCGGACTTTGTTTGTGTAGCCGCGATTTCCAATCGCCAGGTATTATTTGCTTTTCCTCATCACTAAAACGTTGAACAATTCATGGACAGTAATGCTTTCAGGCGTTCAGCATCGTGGATAGCATGACCATCTGGGTCGTTGTTGAAATACACGTACACGTCAATCTTTTGTTGAAGAAATGAGCGGATATGGGAAGCCCAGGTAGACAATTCTTCATCGCTGTAGCCAACGCCCCTTTGCCCGCTGTGCATGCGAATATAAGTCCAGGGTGCAGTCAAACGAATATCTAGCGGAACCGTGGGGCTGACGGGCAAACAAAGGGCTGCACCCGCACGTTCTAATTGTTCGTATACCTGTGGAATTAGCCAACTTTGGTGCCGAAATTCAAATGTATAACGTTGTTCTGGATAGGAAGAAAGTAATTCTAAAAACGGCTGAAGTCGCTCGATATTCAGGGGCCAGGTATGAGGAAATTGGAACAGAATTGGGCCTAATTTTTCTTGCAAACCCCCCGCTCGTTCCATTAAGCGAGATAGCGGCTCAGATGGCTCTTTTAACTTTTTCATGTGGGTAAGGTAACGGCTACCTTTCACAGCAAAAAGAAACCCTTCAGGTGTTTGTTCTCGCCACGTTTCAAATACAGACCGCTCTGGCAGACGATAGAAAGAAAAGTTGATTTCTACAGTTGGAAAGTGCTGTGCGTAAAATGGTAGTTGTTGGCTTCCAGGCATCTGCGCTGGATAGAAAATGTTCATCCAGTGCTTATAAACCCAACCGCTAGTACCAATTTGCAGCAGCGGAGCTGCCGTAAAAGGTTGAGATTCCTGCTCTTGTTCTTCACTCATTCAGTTGTTCCATTTGAACTAAATCATTATCTCTTGCAAATCACCAAGCCCGAGTGACTAAAAGTGCTTGAAAAGGAAGCCGAAACCAAAGTCATAGCCACTATTGCGAGTCACATTTGCCAGCCACATTTGCCATTAGCTTAGTTTGAGTGCGTCCCAACCGTGAGACTTATTCATAAGTTCCAAAGTTTGTGGTGATATGTTTAGCCAGTGTCAGCGCGATCGCCTATTATTCGCCAAGTACCTTATTCGCTTTCAGAATCAGCACACAGCTTGGCGCGTGTGTGATTACGCTATCCATGACCATTTGCACCGCTTCACTGAAGGGAATCCGAACTGTTTCTATCGTTTCCGTTCCTTCTTGATGGGATTGGGTGAATGTTAATTGCTTTGCTAGAAATAGACGCACCGGACAACAGACAATTGATGTATCTAAATCAAAAACTCCGAGATCGAGCCATTCTGAGGCTTTAATTCCCAGTTCCTCTTCAATTTCTCGTTGTGCAGATTCTAGGTGCGGTTCATCCTCTTCAACACCACCAGCGACAACTTCAATGCTTTCTTTGCCAAGCGCATAACGAAATTGCCGGGTAAGATAGACTACGCGATCGCTATCTATTGGCAAAATAGCAACGCCAGATTTCATTGTGACGGTAGCATACGTACCCGGTTGTCCATCAGGTTGGAGAACTTGGTCTTCACGAACATTGATAAATGAATTTTGGTACTTTCGATTTGTTTCTTGGATTGTCCAAGGGCCATGTTTTTGTGTCATGTTGCGTTCTCTCCTATTTGAGTTGTCAGATGCGAGATCAGATACCCGACTTCTCCAAGAAGTCGGGTATCTTGCGTTCAGGAATCATTTATGATTGCTATAATTTCCCGTTGACATAGGAAGGTAAGATTTCTCCCTCCCCCTTCACGGGTAGGGGTGGGGTTCTAAGTTGCATATACTCGACTCTAATTACTCTAAAGCTGGTTTAATCCGCTCATAAGAGGAGAGAAATAAACTAAAGAGAATCGCAAAGGTAAGGTCAATGACACCCGGAACTAAATAAAATGGGTGAAGACCACCGATCAAGGTGTGATAAGCCAAAACGATAAAGACAGAAACTTGGGCGCAAATTCCAAATCTTATAAGATCGTGATTTCGAGAGATATCCTTACCAACCCACCAATAACCAATCCCGATTGTAAATACCAATGCGCCAAACAGATGTAAATATTCAGGATTGGTGAGCGGTTCTTGACCCAGGATTTGGCGAATCCATTGGTCAGATAACAACAAAGCTACAGATTCGACCCAGTTAATGATAGCTTTGGTTTGAAATACGTACTTCCACGTTATTGGATTGTTCATCATTGCAAATAGTGTGTGAATTCTTGTTTGCTTAGCTTGCTGGTTCTTGACTTAACTGGGTGTCCTATACACTCGATCCCCCCTCTCCCCAGAGGGAACCCCGAATCCCCCTTAAAAAGGGGGAAAATGCTTATAACCCCTTTTTAAGGGGGGGACATTGCCAAAAATAGACACCGTAATTACTGGCTTCTTGTCACATTTTTATTAGTGCGGTTGTGAAACTGCTTCATCAACCAGTTGCACCATCCGCTGGCGTAGGGTCTCCAAACCTAAGCGTTGAGTAGCTGAAATAAACACAGCTTCGGGATACTGTTGTTGAGCGAAGGCTAGCGTTTCGCTATCTACTTGATCGACCTTGTTAAAGGCAATCAAAGCTTTACCTGGAAGGGCAGGCATTTCTCCAAGCACTTCCATGACCGACTGGATGTGGCTTTCCCAAGCGGGATGGGATAGATCGACGACATGAAGCATGGCATTCGCCTCCGTTACTTCCTCCAGGGTGGCTCGGAAGGCATCCATGAGCGGTGGCGGGAGTTCGTGAATAAACCCGACCGTGTCTGTCAGAAGAATCGTCCGCCGCTCTTGGGTTTCGGGGTTTGTAATGACTAGCTTTCGAGTTGTGGGGTCGAGGGTGGCAAATAGTTGATCTGCCGTATAAACTTCGGCGTGGGTTAACACGTTCAGCAGGGTGGACTTCCCAGCGTTGGTATAACCAACCACGGCAATCGAGGGAATTTCTTGCTCTTGCCGTTGTTGTCTAATCCGGGAGCGATGCGCTTGTAATTGGTTGACTTCCTGCTGGAGTTGGGCAATTCGGCGCTGAATGGTTCGCCGCTCTGTTTCTAGTTTGGTTTCACCCGGTCCTCTCGTACCAATCCCGGCTCCTAGTCTGGACATTTCCCGACCCCGACCCCTCAGTCGAGGCAGCATATATTCCAGTTGCGCCAATTCCACTTGCAATTTACCCGCTTGGGATTGAGCGCGTTGAGCGAAGATATCGAGAATTACTTCAGTCCGGTCTACGACAGGGATACCGATCTCGGTTTCTAGGTTACGAGCTTGAGAGGGAGAGATATCTCGGTCAAAGACAATGATATTGGCTCCCAGTTGATGAGCGCGTTGTGCAATTTCTTCAACTTTTCCATGACCAACGACCGTTTGAGGATGAGGACGCGATCGCTTTTGTTGCATTGTCTCTAATACCTGTCCTCCGGCACTTTCAACCAAGCGAACGAGTTCCTCCAGACCATCTTGAAACCGCTGGGGAGAGACGTCTTCTGTCATCAACCCAACCAGCAGAACGCGATCGCCTTTTGAGTTATTCTCGTGGAATTGCGATGTTTCAAAGCCTGACTCGGAGAACTCACTCTCCCATTCATCTACTAAGTCGTCAAAGCCTTGCTCTGTCAGGTCATCTAAGCTAAGGGGACGAGAAATAACCCAGGGCTTTTCTGCTTCGGGAACCAGGTGAGCCAGATAAGCTTCCTTGACATCGCCTGCGGCTTCACCATTTCGTCGCGCTCCATCGCCCTTTGGAACTAACACTGCTAAGGCGTCTAGGCGCTGCTGTGCCATTGCCCTGAGTGCCGCTGTATCTGGTGGATCGGATTTGAGTTGAGTGGCAAGACAGCGAATTCCACTCAAGTGTTCGCCCTTATGCCGGGGCAACTCTTGGGGCGGAATTTGCGTTTGGCTGGGAGTACCGACGGCGATTCGGATTGGGTGTCCACGTCGATTGATGTAACAGCATACAGGGTGATGAATGGACGTACTAATTTCGGCTAGCGCTTGAGCGAATTCCGGAGTCGTCAGGCGATCGCTTGGTTGGCGCTGTTCGTAAAGCCGCTGTAGTTGCTTGATATGGCTCGATTGTAATCCTTGAAGATTTCCGTAAATAGTTTGCATAAGACGCGCTAAAAAACTGGCGTATTGAATCCTTTGCTTCAATATTTACTAATCTTCTTTCTTGACTTAATCTTCCTTTTGGACTAAGTCAAGGTTAAGAACGGCGACTGGCAAAAATGGGAGATGGGCGGACAAGTGATTTACAGCGTCTACGACAAAGGCTATCGCTTAAAGTTTGAGCATGAGGATAGCGGCGTTGGAGTTTGCGATCGCTAGTTATCTTGTCGGCGCTCTTGAGGTAAAAAATGCAACATTGACAAGGGTTTAAGGTAGAACGACAAACACTTTCTTCAGGCTATAAATAATTTAGTTCGTCCGTTTACTGAATAAGGAATAGATTATTGAGTTTTATCCTAATCCCCAATTACCAATTATTCACAAATTCTTGTTTAGGCATAAAATAGGATTGCCTCCGCTATTTTTCTGCTTCCCAAAGTTCAAACTTGTAGCCTTTGAAAGCTATTTTTAAGTTGTAACCCTGTGTTTTCTCAAGTTGGTTTCGTAAAGTATCTGAGGAATCAAATAAAAATATCTCGCTGAAACCATCAGCAGCTAGAAATGTTTTTGGTTGGCTCACCAACTGTAGCTGTACTTTCGGACTGAGTAGGCGGCTGAGAGATAATACACTTCCCGGAATCTTAGTATCGCTAATCACAAGTGGATGAGAAGCTTGGTTAACGATGCGAGCCACTTGAGGATTATAAGTGTCCATAAACTTGTTCCACCATACGTCTGCTGGAAAGCTGATTGCACAGGACAAAACTCCGCACGAAAGTAGAACAACTATCACAAACTGCCACAGTTTTTGTTGCCGGATGGAATTGAAATTCCAAGTAATTTTACTAGCCAGGAGGTAAGCAACAGCTATCTGGATTCCTAAATAAGATGGGATCAAATATCGCGGTGCTGTAGATAAAAATCCCCCAGTCATTAAGTCTCGTAGCATGAGGGGGATAACCGCAATCCCAGTAAAAGTAAAAATAAATAGCCAAATTTTCGCTGGGGTATGGCGATAGAGAAAATAAATCGAATAACCAACTAAGATTAAACTAAGAGGAATAGAAAAAGGATCGTCATAACCAATCGGATCGAACCAGTAACCGCTAGGATCTACATCTAAGAAAATGTTGCTGAGATTCCGAGTCCACCATTTAACTAAAGTAAATAAATTGGGTGGTTTTGGAGCTGATGCCACTCTGTCAATGATGCGATCGCTACTCAAAACCACCCAAACCCAGGGTACGAAAGTTAGAAATGCTGCTATCGATGCCAGTAAATAAGCAATAACTGTTTTATTTTCTCGATGGGCTTTAGTTAAAATGGCATAAATCCCATGACCGATTAAAGTCAGCCCAAAAAATAAGTTTGAATAGAGTCCCAATGCCGCAGTAACTGCATAGATCGCCCAACTTAGCTTAGTTTTAACCCGGATAGCTCGTAGCAGTGCTGCACTCGATAGCAAGACAATTGCCGTCCACAAGCTATACTGCCGCGCTTCCTGCGCGTACAGTACGTGTAAAGGTGAAATAGCGATGATAGCGATCGCTATCCATCCCGTCAACGATGACTCAAATAATTCTCTGCACAGCCAATAAATGCCAGGAAACGCTAGTAAACTAATTAGGGCACCCAAACTTCTTGTCACTGCCACCGAGCTGCCAAAACACTGCACCCAAAATCGTGCCATCACGTAATATAGCGGCGGATGTTCTGGGTATTGCGCTAGCACCTGCATGGTATCGATTAAGTCTTTTTCTGGATTGGGACGCTGATACCTTTGTAAGTCTTCAACACTGATGACACGACCATCAAAAAGTTGCTGTTGCACTTCTGGTTTGGAATAGCCAGAAATCCGCATTGAGGTAAAAGCTTCGTCGTGTTGGTAAACTTTTCGATCCAAATTTGCAAATCGAAAAAATATGCCTAAAACCAGTACGCTGATGACTAAAAATTGTAGCCAAGTTGGAGGAAGTTCCCAGGAGTAGGAACCTCGGCTATTTAGTTTAGTATTAGTTTTAGCCTGAGTCCCAGTTTTTGGCATATAGATTTTCCTATATCCTCTTCCAATCCACAAATATCAAGTACTTAAACCCAGTTTCAAAAGGCTCTATGTTCTTTTGATTAGCCTCTGCACGCTTTTCAGAATCACAAGCCATCTAATTTTGTAGATGAAAATTTAAGGTTCTCGTAAAAACACGTAACTTGTGGAAATCAGTTTCTTGCTCGTTTTGTAGATATAAGCCAAAAATTAAGTAAAAATACCCAGCTTCTTAGGAGTGCTTCCGCTATATCCTAAGCAATCCCTAGGGGAAATACTGACTCTCCGGAGAGTCTTTACAGAAAATTCATCTTTTCCTAGCAAATAACAAAGACTTAGTGAAGTGTTGTCTAAGCTACAGGCAGGTAAGGGATTTAGCAGTATGTACGCCAATCCATCTTTTATTAAATCTCAGTAATATTACGGTTTAGCGTTGAAAAAGTGGAAGTTGGATAGTGTTTAATTGAAGATATCGCTCTTCTGTCACTCTAGGCAGCAGAAAATAGGGAATCTTGCATTTGTAGGGGGATAGGAACTGCGCCGTGAAAGTAATTCATAAGCGCAATCAAGCGTGAAAATCCCAAAG
>NZ_JAMPKC010000027.1:0-60961 GCF_039961975.1 Trichocoleus sp. DQ-A3
CGTCCATCTTGGGGGCGGCGGCTTTCAGCTATATCTATCTCGGACATGACTTTTAGAGTAACTACTACTTTTCGACTTACATCTAGCGGTAGAGTGGTGATGTTCCGCAGAACACCATCAATGCGATAGCGGACTCGCAAGCCTTCTGGCATTGGTTCTAAATGGATGTCACTAGCTCGGTTGCGTAAGGCACCAGAAATAATAGTTTTTACTCGCCCGATTTGGTCAGCTGCTTTAGAAAGACAGAGTTCTGTAGTTTCAGTAATATTTTCTGGTTCGGCTTCTCCAGTGAGGGGATTGATTAGAGACGTGGCGCTGATGCTGTTAGCGTTGAAAGTTTGGGTGACATACCAAGCGCGATAGCTTTTCTCTGTAATCGGAATAATCTTGATATCGGTGAGGGTACGAGCGTTCAGCTTCTGAACATCCTCTTCTTTTAGAGCCATTGGACTACCCAAGTAGTAGCAGTTGCTCCACAGTAAGAGCGGAATGATAGGAGGCAACCTATCGAAGTTGCGAACCTGACGGAAGAAACGCTCGCTCACTTCTGAATCAAGCAATTCTAAATGTAGATTCCCTTTCTCATCTACCAATAGTCTAATAGCATCTTCACAGATGATATTTCGCTTTTTAAGCCGTTGCCAGGGGGATAAAATTGTCTCAAGGCTTTGCATAAAACTATTTGGTAAAAGATAAAATTAGGGCGAAAAATAGACGCTATCCAGTTGGAAAATTAAACTCCTACGCTCACTGTAGGAAGCGTAGGAGTTTAGGTTCTAGGGCTTCATTAAGCGGATATAACGCTGAGGATTAGTTACTGAATACTTGATAGTTCGATGCAATGTACCATCCCCAGCAGAAATCCCATCATTATCTAAATCACCATCAAAATCTTCTCCCCAATGTGATTCTGAAAGATAAACGTACCCTCCTTCAACTTTCTCAACTACAGCAACATGGTTTCGACCATTGAGATACCATTGAGCAACATCACCAAATTGAGGTGTTTCTCCAGAACCTAAATTTCTGGCTCCATTACGTAAAACGGAACCCCACTGGTTGGCATTAGGAAACCCAGACATGATGTCACCCGGGTTAAAACCTAACTCTTTTAGACGACCATAAGCGTACCAGACACAGTTACCTTCTATACCAAAATGGTTAGTACCTAAAAGTGAAGAACCATAGCCATAATAGGCATAGCCATTTCCCTGTGTTCCATAAAATTGAGGACGATCTTTGAAATACTGAACTCCTTGCTGTATAAGGATTGGATTACTTCCTGGAGGAGATGTCGCTGCGCTGCTTCGCCACCGTTGATTGGGATTATTACTATCGCAAGTCCATAAATGAACTTTGCCGCCATTGTCTCGTGTTGGGGTATCTACACAGAGAGGTGTACCAGTTCTTTTAATCAACTTCCGACCATCACCAACATCAATTAAATCCCAGTTTTGATCGGGATCGTCAGCATTGCAGTTCCAAACATTTATTTCTGAGCCATTCGCCGGGTTGTAGGCATTTAAACACATCCCCGTAGAACCATGTTTCAAAAGAGAACCGCCTTTATTCCCTTGGAATATATCAAATTGCTGATCGGGATCATTATCATTAGGATTTCGTTCCCAGATTGCCATCCTAGGCTGACCGTTAATACGTCTGAAATTCGTATTTGTGTTTAGAGCTACGTTATCTATAGAAAAGATTTCTATAGCTTGTGCTGCTGATGCACTGATAACTAAAGATGAAACAGCCGCGGCTCCTACTGCAAATTTTAGCCAAAATCTATTCAACATGATTCAGTGACTCCTTTACATTTATTCTTTGTGTGAAAATGCGAAAATTAGTGAAGTTTTATTCCCTTTATAAATGGGAATTACTTTGAGGATTGAGCGATTTACTTGAAGATGGAATTTTCCAGCCAAATTGCAAAGCTATTTGAGCAGGTAAGCAAACAATGTTTCCTGTACTTTCTCGACAAATGCTTTTATTTAACCAGTAGGGAGTTTCCCATTTGTCCCAATTTAAAACCGAGAGAACAGGTAACTGGCTATTGGGTGTTGGGATTGAGTGTGGAATACTTGATGGGATTGGTTCGTCGTAACCGCCTGCTTGCGCTTTTGATATCAAAACAGAGAAAAGGAACAGTTTGCAGAAGACTAATGAACATGAAGTCATGAAAAAAAAATATTTTTTTTCATGCTTTCGGTTTTGGTACATGGCAGGTTTCCTTTATAATTGAGTGATTTATCAACCATCAAAACCACAGCAACCTGAGTCCAGCTATGCTGCTGGACTGTACAGTTGTCAGCTCTTGATGCTAAGAAAAAAGATTAGTTCTGCTGTCTGAAAAGTTGAAAGTCGCTAAGCTCTAAGCAATGACCTACAAGGTTGACTTAACTCATGCTTTTTATTGTCTTTCTGAGAGAAAAGTTTGTCAGTCCGGTTAGAGTCGGGAGCTTAACGCCTAAATTGGCCGGAAAAAGACGGGTTTAGCTGGGTTAGTCGGGAAAAGATGAGAAGCCTAGATAAACGAAAAAAGAAAACCTCACCTCTATCTAAGGTATGAATATTGAAACCGAATTAGACCGTGTCGACGCATTTGTCTTTGCAAAGACTGGAAAACACTTAATAAACAGCAAGTTGCAAAGAGGTATACTGCGAGGGGCGTGGCAAGGCCAGCCCTACGAGAAAATTGCCGAATCTTGCCCGTGTAATCTGAGTCATGCCAAAGAAGTTGGCTCAAAGATGTGGAAGCTAATCTCAAATGCGTTAGCGCAACCAGTTAATAAAGACAGTTTTAAGGAAAGGCTGGAGCAGGCATGGAGAGCAGAGGAGCGTGGAGAAATCTCAAGCTCTGAAATTTCAGTTGCTGATATGCTTCAGCAGTCACCCCTAGACCCTATTTTTGTAGGGCGCAAACGTCAAGTTGCTAACCCAAGCAAAATTTGGGGAGAAGCGCCTGATATATCTGTTTTTTTTGGGCGCAAAGATGAACTGACTACTTTAGTGCAATGGATAGTCAAAGATCGCTGCCGACTGGTAGCAATCTCAGGCATGGGGGGAATTGGTAAAAGTTCATTGGCACGAAAGCTAGCTGATAAGATTCAGGATGAGTTTGAGTACCTTATCTGGCGATCCCTCAAATACGCTCCATCGGTTAATGAGATTTTGCCTGACTCGATCCAATTTCTCTCCCACCAGCAAAAAACTGAGGCTGATTTACCAGAAAAAGTAAGTGGTAGAGTCTTGGGACTGATTGAGTGTTTACAAAAACATCGGTGTCTGCTAATACTGGATAGCGCGGAGTTCATTTTGCAAGAGGGCGAACGGGCGGGGCGGTATCGCAAGGAATATGAGGAGTATGGTGAACTACTTACACGAGTGGGAGAAACGAATCATCAGAGTTGCTTGGTATTGATCGGTTGGGAGCAACCAGTAGAAATTGAACGATTAGTGCGGGAGAAGCTACCTATTCGTTCTTTACTGCTCAAAGGTTTGCAGGAAGAAGCCGCAAAGGAAATCTTAAAAGCGAAAGATTTAGCCGAACCAGATCAATGGGGAGGGTTGATTAAACGCTACGGAAATAATCCATTAGCATTAGAGCTAGTTTCTACGACTATAAAAGAATTTTTCTTAGGTAGAGTTTCGGAATTCTTAAGGCAGAATTCTATATTTTTTAATAATGATTTAAGTGAATTATTGGAGCAGCAGTTTTATCGCTTAACAGAATTAGAAAAAGAAATAATATATACGCTAGCAAGTGAGTGTAAGCCAATCTCACTAATACAATTGCAACAGAATATTTTCTCACCCGTATCACTCTCTAACCTAGTAGCAGCGATTGAATCCTTGAAAAGGCGTTCCTTAATTGAAAAAGCTGAGGTACATGAAGTCTTTTTTACGCTACAAACAGTGGTAATGAATTATATTCAAAAGCAATTAATAGCAGAGTTTTTTCAAGATATACGTCAATTGATGCAAAATAAAAGCATTGAAACAACGAATTTTGTTATAAAATATGATTTTACTAAAGAACCAAAAAACAACATTATTAATACGGTAAAACTTCAGCTTTTAAGAAACTATAAAGGTTTAGCTATTTGTCAGAAAATAAATGAAGTTCTGTCCAATTTGAGAGAAAAATCTAGCAGAGAACTTGGATATGCGGAGAAAAATTTGGAAAATCTACTTGTAGAAATTGAATCGAATTTAAACAAGCCGTAATTTTACTTAAATTTCTTAATCTTGGCATTAATTATCACACAGTTGCTAAGCTTAAAGCCGTAGCTGTAACGTGATTCCCATCTTTGGGTGCTGTGATTGATTATGACATACTGCATCAACCCTGGATGCCCGGGGGAGCGCCAAAACCCTGATGAACGATTGGATTGCCAAAACTGTGGTACTCCATTACAAATCCAGGATCGGTATCGGCTAGTTCGACCGCTACGCGAACTGAGCCAAATATATCCTACGGACATATTTGAAGTAGAAGATTGCCACTGTGAATTAGATGATCCGCTAAGGCGAAAAGTCCTGAAGGTTTTGAAATCCACTAATCCTGAATGGGGCCGTCTACTGACAGAAGAAGCACGGGTCTTGATTGCTCTGAGTCTTCAGAAGTATGGGGGGATTCCCCAAGTAGAGCCAGATGGATATTTCTCCATTGAGATCGCCAAGCCCCGCCGGACATTACAATGCTTGGTAATGGAGTTCAGCGAGGGACAGGACTTAGATCAGTGGCTGATCTGTCGCGGAAATCAACCGATCCCTGAGGAGAGGGCACGGGACTGGCTGCGACAAATTGTAGCGACTTTGGAGCAGGTGCATAACCTAAATCTTGTGCATAGGGATATTAAACCCTCCAACATCATGCTCAGGCATGGGCAATTGGTGTTGATTGACTTTGGCATAGTCAGAGTTGAGGGGCGAGGGCTGACAAGGGTGGGCACACCGGAATACATGGCACCAGAGCAAGCTCAAGGTCGCCCAGCTGTTCCGCCATCCGATTTCTATGCTTTAGGACGTACCTTTGTCCATTTACTGACAGGCAGGCCACCTATTGATTTTCAAGATCCTCAAACGGGTCAGTTGATTTGGCAAGACAGTGCGCCGAAAATCTCGCCACAGTTGAAACAGTTGATTGATGACATGATGGCTCCCTTGCCAGAAAGGCGACCTCAAAGCGCACAAAACATCTTGCAGCGCTTAGCAAAACTTCCACCAATTGGGCAAGTGTTTGGTGATCAAAGTGAGCGCGCTCACCACCGTATTCTTCAATGGATTTACAAACTACTTCTCCTATCGCTTTTAGCGTTAATATCAACCTTAGCACCAAACCGTGGAACTGCTTGGAGATGGATACAATCTGTTTTGCATCCAATTCCACCTAACCACTGGAAAATTGAATATTTTAATAATCCTATGGCAGAAGGTACGCCTGTTTCTCCACCAATAAATTTAGGACGCTGTGATCAATCTATCAATGAACAGTGGGGGTTTAAGTCGCCTTCGAAGACACATAAAGATAATTTCTCAGCTCGAATAACAACATCTAAATGTTATTTAGCACCGGGTCTCCATTTGATTAAAGTTAAAGCTGATGATGGAATAAGAGTGAAAATTGGTGAACAAATTGTAATTAATCAGTTTACAAACGAACAAGGGTGTAAAGAGCCAGAGAATCATTATCACGCCAACTACTTTCGCTCGGAAGGTAAAGAATACCAGATTACAGTTGAATATTGTGAGAGAACTGGTGATTCTAAGTTCCACGTTGAAATTAAGGAACACAAAGTATTAGAAGAAAGTCTAAATCTCTTTAATGAATGGAAAGCAACTTTTTATTTTTGGAATCAAAATGAGTTTTTAGAGGATAAACCACCAAAGGATTTTTATAAACAAGATGTTAATAAAATTGGTGTTTTAAATCTTGGCTCTAACCAACGTAGCGACAGCAAAAAAGGCATCCAACAAGATTGGAAAGCCGGTTCTACCAAGGGGCATGAACACCTTGCTACTGATTTCTTTGCAATACGTGGCTACACCAAAGCCTATTTTAAGGCAGGTAAGAAATACCGCGCAGTGCTAAACCGAGCTGATGATGGACTCCAGCTTCAGGCTCATTACCCACAAACAAACCAGTGGGTTGACATCACACAGAATGAGTGGCAGTCAGATAAACCCAATGTGTTCCCTTTTGAAGTACCCCATACTGGTACGTATGATTTATACTTCCTCTACTATGAACGCGAGGGTCATGCCTCAATCAATTTTTTATGGGAGGAAATCACGCCTTAATGCTCTGCTGAGGTTCTAAAAGATTGCTATCTCTAGCATTACAGCGATATGGAACATGAAAACATTGAACCCAAGGCTTGTACTAAACTACCCAGCGGGAAACAAAATGTACAAATTTTCTAAAGGGATAAATTAGGAAAATTAACTAAAATATATAGCCGAATTAATTGCTATAAGCTGATGGGAATTAAACAAATCTCAAGCCGAAATAAAGCCTAAACTCGTTCTATAAGCGATAAACATACTCTTATTGGAGTTCAAGCACTCAATGAACTGTAAGACATCGTTGTACAAACTGCCTCTAAGGCTTTAATAAAATATTCAAAGGTTTATTTGCCCACCTGCATCTTAACCCACCGTTTAAGCTGTGCTACAAGATGGAACTATAAGCAACTTTATACAATAAGGAAGTGCTTCATCTGGCTGCGGAGAGTCTCTAACTTTATATTCATGAAGCCCCAATTATCCCTTCGCTTTCCGATACAAAACTTTTACGCGAGTCCGTCAAAAACAGGTTTTTACTATTCCCTTGGCTGTGGCTGTTGAGATATCAACATTAGTAATAAAATAATCAATATCACGCTTTTTGCTTTAGGGTTGAGGCATTCATGACGATAGCCATTCTTCTTTTCCCTTCCAGTCGTGATAGTGCGACATCGATTGTTGCCACCCACACAGTTCTGATTTTCCTATTCTTGAGTTGGATCGGGGTAAAAGCTTCACTAGGCAATAATTTAGCTAAATGGTCTAACCAAATTTCATCTTAGCTTCTTCCCTCATGCTCAATTATTACGGGGCGATTTTTAGCCAGTTCTCCTAAATACTTTAGTTTCCTTTTTTCCAGTTCCAGCAAAAAAGTTGTGTTATTTCCTCGCGCCAGCATCAATCAGCACAATCCCAGGTCGATATCCTCGCTCTTTACTTCAGTCAATTAAATCTAAAGATAATTCTGGCTTTCTTTTGAATTGTGTAATTTTTTTCTTTAGGTAGAGAACTGGCATATTGATATAACTCTATATCTAATAGCAAGCTTTTTGAGCCATCAATAAAGATGAGTGGTTACTACCACTATCCCGTTATGCCTTTTCCCGATTTCTCCAATGTACTGCCGTTCTACTCCCGCTGTGAAATTGCTACTCTTCCTATGCCCTAAGTCATCAACAATTAGGGTAAATTCCAGACTGATTTTAGGAGAGAAAAGACTGATTCATCACTACAAGTGACGCTCATTCATCGATTGGGTATCCCCAAGGTTTCTGTCAAAAAGCAAATGCGCCGCCTCGGAGGGAACCTCCGAATGGTATACCAAAGGTGCAATCTGTGGTACGTCAGTCCTACAGCGTTATCCGCCATTTGAGATAGTTTTTTTCGTTTGTTTTTCCCGTAATAGTCCTCCTATATAGTTTCTAAACTCCCTTTTTTGAGCTTGTTGGCTGAACATATCATCACAGCGTTTACACCATCTATCGAAGCAAGGGGACATGGTGGATGAGCTGTCTTTTTCATCCCTTAAACTTCAAAGTGAAATGTTTGCTGTGCAACTATTATACTCTTATTACTTTTTGCCCTTCGTTTAAGTACCGCTAGTTTTTTTCCTTCCTCAGAAATATCTAATGAAAAAAACGCAGTTATTTGTGTTAGTTTAAAAGTTTTAAAACTATATTTAGTATTGTTTATGCTCATCTAAAATTCATAACAAATTCGATTCTATTGCCATCATATCTAGACTTATTAATTAGAAAAAACTCAAATCCACAAACGCTATCGGAAAACTTTATATAGTTTATTTTATTGTCTAGATAGTCCATATCTGTAAAGCTACTAACAATAAGTTTTTTATCCTCTATTGCAAGTGCGCCAGTAGAACAGAGATATGCTTTATAATAAACCGTTGCGCTAGAATTAGGATTGGTCAAATTAACGTAGAAACCATCTACTCTTTTGAAACTTTCAGGCTGTCTGTAAACGTTGCCGGGGCGACGACCTAGACGAGGAAAAAAGCAGTCCATTGATGTTACCCAGCAAGATCCTGGTTTCTTAGGTTCAGGCCAGCATAAACCTGACGAATCCATACAAAATGCTTTCTTTACGATAGTGAAGTAAGTAGGTATGGCTATAGCAGAGAGGATTCCCGCTAGGCAAAGAGCAACCAAAAGTTCAATCAAGGTAAAACCTTGCTCACTATCTTTCTTCGCAGAACGCTGTGTGTGTTTTAATCTGCTCTTAATTCGATTTAGTGGTTGAAGCATGATGATGATAACATCTGCAAAATGTAAGTAAGGTACTTCGGTAGGCTTATGAGCTTTATGGTTTTAGAAAGGCTTGTAGCCTCATCAAGCAAAAGTAGGCGAGATAAGGATTTATATCCCTTGGTTGTCATTTTGACGCTTACCTAATAAAACTCATTCGCCTCTACTTGGTTATCAGTCTTAATTAGGAACTTTTTCACAATATACCTGCTTTTTTACAAAAGTTTATGCCAATACCTTCCAGGAGTTACGCAGTTGAGAAAAAAGGGTGGGTACGGTAAAAGAGAAATCTGAATCCAGCCAAGGTCAGCGAGTCTGATTACATCAACTTTCTGATAGCCACTCAGAAGGCATACAGTTGTACCGAAGCAGAGCGAGTGCAGCCAGCTTCCGACCGTGTGCCCCGTGTGCCTGCTCATGATGCCATTACCCGCTTACTGCATCGCCTAAAACCCTCAACTAGCCATCTGTGGCAGGAAGCGCAACCGCAAGTGAGCTTAGACACGGGAATTCTTGTAGTTGATGACTCAACGCTCGACAAGTTCTATGCCGAGAAGATGGAACTGGTCACACGGAACTGGTCAGGTAAGCATGGATGGGTGGTCCAAGGTATCAATCTGATAACGCTGCTATGGACAGAAGGAGACCGTCACATCCCACTTGACTATCGATTTTATGAGAAAGCCATCGATGGTGCAACGAAAAACGACCGTTTATAAGACAAGTTTCTGGAGTTAAGACAACGCGCCTCAAATTGGGTTTTACCGTGTCTCATAACTCGTCTTTTTATCTATGTCTCGTGAGACAATTAATAAATGAGTTATGAAACATTTTTAATGATTATTGAGTATTGCAGAGTTTCATCCAACGACCAAACATTGAATTTACAAAAGGATGCCTTAAAAAAAGCTGGATGCGAAAAGATTTTTAGCGATACTGTTTCCGGTGCGAAGGAATCTAGACCAGGGTTAGATCAATGTCTCGACCAGCTCCGCAAGAGCGATACTTTGGTTGTCTGGCGGCTGGATCGACTGGGGCGTTCTCTCAAACATTTGCTGACACTGGTTGAAGACTTTAGCTCTAGAGGGATTGGGTTTGTCAGCCTGACCGAAGCAATTGACACGACCACGAGCGGCGGCAAGTTAGTCTTTAGCATCTTTGGCGCGATCGCTGAATTTGAAAGACAGATTATCCGAGAACGTAGCCATGCCGGACTCGCCGCTGCCAGAGCTAGGGGTCGGAAAGGTGGCAGGAAAGAAAAACACTCTGACAAGAAAATTCTCACCGCGATCAAGTTAGCTGATGACAGCCCCGAAACAATTGAAGAAATTTGTCGCTCCCTCGGCATCTCGAAAGCCACATATTATAGGCGTCGAATGAATCTCAAGGGAAGGTAGATTAGATAAACAAAATTGCTACAGCTCTAGCTAAGTTTCTACAGCAAACGCTTCCGGGTCAACGTCCCAGTTTACCCAGCGAATCGCCTCTCTAGCAGAGGTGAGGGTGGGTGGAACGCGCAGGACGTGAAGGTGGTTCGTGCTGGGACAGGTCATTTTCAGCAGATGGATGGGTTCGACATCAACGTCTGCATCAATTTTGAGCAGGGTATATTCGCGCCAGGTATCGATTGTTTGCGTTGCCAACTCCTGACAAATGCGATCGCAGCCAATCTGCTGAATCAACACTCGCCGGACTTCCGCATTGGGTTCTGTCAGCAGCCATTCGGCTTGCCACTGGCTCAGGTGCGTCCAATAGCGACGAGGAAGCTTAACATGAAAACAATAAACCGTCAGTTCTGGATTGGGATGGTTGGCTAACAGCGATAAATCTTGAATGAAATTGTCACTCAAATCGAGATTTGTCAAGGAATGCAGTTGCCCGATTTCTGCTGGTAGGGATGCGAACTGGTTGCCACTCAGATCGAGATATGTCAAGGAATGCAGTCGCCCGATTTCTGCTGGTAGGGATGCGAACTGGTTAAAATTCAGAAAGAGATTTCTCAAGGAATGCAGTTGGCAAGTTTCTGCTGGTAGGGATGCGAACTGGTTGTCACTCAAATCTAGCTCTCTCAAGGAATGCAATTGCCCAATTTCTGCTGGTAGAGATGCGAACTGGTTGCGATTCAAATTTAGATATGTCAAGGAGGAATGCAATTGCCCAATTTCTACTGGTAGAGATGTGAGCTGATTGCCGTTCAGATAGAGATATGTCAAAGAATACAGTTGCCCAATTTCTGCTGGCAGGGATGTCAGTTGGTTGTAGCTCAGATGGAGATGTGTCAAAGAATGCAGTTGGCAAATTTCTGCTGGTAGGGATGCAAGCTGGTTGTTTTCCAGATTGAGATATGTCAAAGAATGCAATTGCCCAATTTCTGCTGGCAGGGATGTCAGTTGGTTGTAGCTCAGATGGAGATGTGTCAAAGAATGCAGTTGGCAAATTTCTGCTGGTAGGGATGCCAGTTGGTTGTTCCACAGATCGAGATTCGTCAAGGAATGCAGTTGCCCTATCTCTGATGGCAGAGATGTGAGCTGTTTGTATATCAGACAAAGTTCTGTTTCATCTACGGAATTTAGAATTAGCTGTCGAACTTCTTCCATCTGCGACATAGTTTCATCCATAGCCTGAGCGGCGTTGGGTAGGCTCAATTGGGTCGCATATAACTGAAGCTGCGCCAATACTTCAGCAATTTGTGTCTCTATACACCGATCCCCGGCTTAATTCTAGCTACGTCTTTACGCGATCGCTTCTCTAAAAAATCTTATGATTACAACTCTCTTCAGCTAAAAATTGCTGCATCTCGGCTGACTCTTGTTGAGCGCGTCTCGCAAAAGAAGCGTCGCATATCCGATACGGGTGAAGTTTAAACTGCTGGGGGTTAACTGACAGACACAACTGTGACGAACTCTGCAAAACATTGTCATAGAAAGCTTTAACCTTAAAAAATCCGGTAGTGGTAGTGGTATAGAAGTAGTGATAAATCCACTTTCACCCCCTACTGTACAAGGATTTGAGCATTGAATATCACTACCTGTTTACCACTACCCAGTTTTTGGACTTTACTAATCGTCTTGAGAAAGCTGTCTGTGCCTTTAAAAGCTTTGTACTGGGTTTCGATTGGAACTAAGACGTGTGTTGAAGCAACCAGGGCAATTAGGCTTAGCAGCCCCAAACTGGGTGGGCAATCAATCAAGATAAAATCATATTTCTTTCTGACTGGAGCTAACACCTGTTTGAGTTTGAGTTCTCGCTGAAGAGCGAACATCAGTTCCTGCTCGCAGTCAGCTAATAGGATATTACTTGGTGTTAAGTCTAAACCTCCCTCTAACCCCTCTTCTATTGGCAACGGTTCATCTTTAGATAAGGCGCTATGAATGGTTTTGTCTCGTTCTGCTGGTTCCAAACCCATAAACATTGTTAGGGAGGCTTGAGGGTCAAGGTCAACCAGCAGTACCCGATTCCCTCTATCGGCTAAATGAAAGCCGATGTTATGAGTTAGGGTTGTTTTGGCTACTCCACCTGCCTGGTTAAAACTTGAAATTATTTTAGTCACTTGGCACCTCCACACTTTTAGCCTACAGCATTCAATTCTCCTGCCATCTCAGAAAACTTAGGATTACAATCGCTCAGTTTTTCCTGAACACGAAATCAAAAGTACCAGTTTGCTTCAAGCGTTTGCGCTGGCAGAATGCTGAGGTAGCGATCGCCTATTGCCAAGCCTAAAAGAAATTTTGATGCTCCAATTGGCGGTCGTTCCGCGAGTGGGTAAGAAGTTAGTTAGGGTAAGCGATCGCACACTTAAAATGCACCAGTTTTACTGTTCAGTTGGAAGTAGAGTTTTTTCAGGAATACCTAATCTTGACTTTTCTTGTATATCCTTGATTCCCGTGGGATCAAAGCCAAGGGGTATTTTATGTAATTCAGACAGTTTTTGGTCAACATAAAGAATAAACCGACTAGTTTCTGGGCGGCTAAACTCATTCGGTTTTTCTGGATCTTCACCGACAGTTGCACCAGTAGCTAAGTAGCTGCGTACTTGATTTCTGAGAGAGATATGTTGGAGATATGAATCACGACTTGCTGCACTATTATCATTGTGTCTAAATATTCCCGGTAAATCTCCAAAAAATATTACAGCACCAGACGTGATAATGAAGACATTAATTAAAGCATTATTTGCATCCTCCCATCCCTTTTTACTGATAAAAAACAAACAAATTCCCGCCACTAAAGCTGAAGCCGATGTCAGAGAAATTGATATGTAGTAGTGCTTGTAGAAAAAGACCATCATAGCCGAGTATCGATTAATACGTAACTCAAGTTGATTGAGTTGTTCGGCTAATCTCACTTTTTCAGTTGGTGTAGCATTTAAAGTTTCACCAACCGCGGTAAATTCTGCTTGAGGACCCAGCCACTCCTTCGCTTGTTTGCCTCCATACCAGTTTAGTGAAAAGTAACCAGCTCCAATTAGGGCTAACAAGCCACTTGAAATCAAGAAATGTCCCAAGAGAGTTGGTTGTTGATTCGATTTTCCCTTAAATGTTTTCCCGAAAAATTGGCGAAACATACTTTCTTTTGCCGGGGTAATGATTATCCGATTTTGGGGATTTGAGGTTTTTTCTTCCCTGGGAATTTCTAAATTATTTTCTTGTGTCATTTTATAAACTCCTGAAATCCGAGAAAGTTTTTGCAAGGGATGCGATCGCTCTTGCCAGTTCCCAAAGTTAGGGGGAGGCGATCACATTTGCCAAAACTGGAGTGTCTAGTAATAGATTCCAGCAACTAGGCATCACCAATTTCTAGTTTTCTAGAGCATTTCACAAGTCAGGTATCACAACCTGATTAACCTGACTTGTGAGTTGCATGAAATTACTTGGAGAAAATTTCTAGAAGCAATCAGAGCCTGCTTTGAACTTCTTGACGAATCTTTGCTAGACGCACTGTTTTACCCTCTTTTGCCCCCGGACAGTCAGTTGGAACCCGATCTCGATGACCGCAGATGCGAGGTAAAGGTTGTGTGCCACGATGATGTGTTGGAGTAGGTACAGGTGTCACAACATCGTTGATTCCGTGACGCTTACAAAGCAATGTACACAGAGCCACAGCTGAATTAAACTGCACGTCGGTAATTTCCTGGCTGATAAAAGAGCCGTGGAAAGCAATACCTAAGCCGTCATTAATCATGTCGTGCGCTCCCCGCTTACGTTCAGAACGACCTACGTAAACTCGACCGCTGGGCATAATGACGTAGTGATAACCAATGTCACTAAAGTCCCTTGCTATATGACCCCGCCGAATTTCGCGCATCTGTTCTGCCTCCTGAGACTGGGTAGCGCTAGCAGATATAGCCCTCATTTCTGTGTGGTGGATGGTAATGTGTTTAGCTCGCAGTAGGTCAGCAACATTTGATGGAGTTCCTTGGCTAAACCAAGCACTGCGAGAGACGATTGTAAGATCCACACTTGCTGGCTTCACATCCAGTTCAAGTTTGGCAATGTTTTGCTCAGACCCTTTTATTTCAACAAGTCGCTTACCAGATTTATGAAACAACACTGGAGCCTGCCATGTGCCACCATTAACCTTAGGACGTGCAAGTTCAAAGGTGTTATCAGCTATAAGTACAAGCTCCTCACCGTCATCGTAGCCCTCGGCTTTACCGCTCAAAGTGAAGACTTTTTCTGTTTTAATTTCTTCCGTGGGCTTTGTGATACTAAGCCGAGTCGAGTCTACACGCTTTTCCTTGGCAGGAATAACCAGAATTACTGAGTCCACACTTTCCTCGTCGAGGGAAAACTCTAGGCGACGAGTACCAGACTCCAAAAATTGAAACTCAATCTGCCAAGAACCATCTGGTTGTATAACAGTACCCGCTGCTTTAAACTTGTCATCTACGACTAGATTTACAGTTTTACCTGCCTGAGCTGAATCAGCTTTTCCATCAATTAAAAAGGACTCTCCAATTTTGATTTCCTTGGGGATGCTGGTAATTCCAATCATGGTTAAAAAACCTTAAAGTGATATTTACGTTAGAGATGCACCCAGTAAAATAAGCATGAAAATCTATTTCCCGTTTCCGGGGAGAGCAGAAGATCCTGAATTCTGACTCCTCAAGAGCTAGAAGCCATCTATAGGCGTTTTTTCAAGCCTTTTTTGGGTTTCAGGTCCAAATAAACCATCCAGTGGTTCTTCGAGTTTGTCGTGGGGATTGTGCTGGTTCCACAGGCTCTGGAAAGCCTTGACACCAAGCTTGCGAAGATCCGTACCGCCAACAAAGTCATAGTGTGGTGGATCAAATTCCCCAAGGTGCTTCCAACCGAATGTTTGCAAGGAAAGTCTCCAGCGAAAAGGATTTTGAATATCTAACGCTAGACCGCTCTCATGGTTGCTAGTACCCGGCTTGGCAACTGCTGCTATACCACATCTGCTAGGGGGACCGAAGTGAAACATCCGCCACAAAAGGAACTGGTGAGCAACGGTTCGATAAGCTGAGTTCACAACGAGTGTCTCGCCGCGAGTCTCTATGGCTTTCTTCAGTCTTGCTTTAGCTGTCGGTCCACCAACAAAGGGATTGGCAGATGAACCAAGCTTTATCAAACCTTCATCGCTCAAATCCTTAATACTGACAAGTTTGCCGGGGGCAATGACATTCAGTTGTTGAATTAGTTGTTCGTTGAGTCCCTTTAGTATTGAGCCTGAAGGGCAAGAACCAAGGTAAATTTCTTTAATTAACATGAAGTTAGCTCCCATGTAGTGTTTTCAAAACTTTCATTGTTTTTGCTTTTGGGATGTGAATTCAGAGTCAGATTCAGGCTCTACGGTAATTAAGCCCAACGCAACCAGGGTTGAGATCCCAGCAATACCATCGGCGGCCAATCCTTGACTTTCTTGGAACTCCTTAACTGCCATTTCAACGCCCTGACCAAAAAGACTATCTATAGGTCCGAGATAAAGTTCCAGTTCTTGTAATTTCTCTTGAAGCTTCTTAACCTCTGAACCTAATGACCCTATGAACAAAATCTCGATATTTGAACCTGATGACTCGACTGACAAATCCTGCATGGGTGATTCCTCCAAAAAATGAGTACAAGTTTTCAAGTGGTTAGGTTCAAGGCAGCGCGATCGCTTCCTTTCGTCCTAGACTGGTGGTCTACTGTCAGCGTGAGTGTATGAGCTGCATCTTTGGGAAAAGCAGTTAAGCGCGATCGCATCTTTCAGGCTTTCGCATTCAATGTAGGCTTGCTACAAAAAGTTCCGTCGCTCTAGGTAATATCTTTGTTGGGTACGATGGATAGATTCAGTTACAGCTATTTGATGAGAGCGAATATGCTCTGACTGTATTAGTTCTGTTTTCATATCCCTAAGAGCCGTTTGGTGCTGCTTTGCGCTCAACTTTGGCTGAATCCAAGGTAAATTAGAGAAATGGGTATAAAAAGACATCAGTTTCATGGGATTTTACCCTCAATTTGGAGGGGCTTTAACGTGCAAGAGGCTATAAATTTTCCCGATTTACAGTCAATAAATTATTGAGAGTTGCCTGGTTCAACGTAGAAAATTGTCTTCTGAAAATTCAGCAAAATACATACTCTTACTTAGCAACAGTACGGGAACGTAAATCCGCGTGACGCAACTTCTTTCAAGACATACAGCTTTGAGACAGAATCAGAGGGCGCTACTTTCGGTTGCAGCAGCTTGAACTTCTGGTCAATTAGCTCAGAATTAGTCAAAGGATCTATTTGTTCGGGTACGTAACCATTACCAACCCTGGACTCGGCTACTAATAAAGACTCAGCCTGAATACCGGCTATTCCTGCCACCGAAATACCCATCATTGCTATAAAATACAAAATGTATCGAGACGAAGCATTCCTATTTTTCTCCATAGTGGAAGTCTCTACTTGTTGATGGTTTCTTTTACAGGCGACAGGGTTAACTAAACCCATATCATCTACTACAGGTTCTCTTATAAGCTAAGAACTGTCGATACGGATAAGTTAAGGAGTTTAATGGAAGCGAATTAAGCAAAAAAAGCAGTTGGAGTAAGGCTAGAACAGAAAAGGTAAGAAAAGTTCAGGTAAGACTTGAGACGAAATATTTAAGCTTCACTATTCCATAAATTTTGAAGCTGGTACTGTCACCTAAGCTGACTGCTGGACTAACGCAGAACCTTTAAAGATATTGAAGGGTATCTGTTAGATGTAGAAGTGTAGTTGAATACACCCTTACAGTGTTGCAAGAATATGATGAAAAGGTATAATTTATGTCCTTGGCAACGACTTGAGCAGGGTAATAGATGCCCTTCAACGTCTTAATTTGGTCGGCTAACTTCAGCAGCTAGTAAAATTAACAAGGTTCGCTTGGAGAGCCAAAAGTTGACTTTCCACTTCAAAACGATCCTCAGTATGAGGACTTAGTTGTAGATAAGTCTGGAGATCCCGTGCAGCTTCTTCTAATCGTCCCAAAACGGTGAAAGCGACTGCCCGGTTCTGGTACAAATCGGGGGTATCTGGCGCTAGTGCGATCGCGCTATCCAAATCCGCCAACGCTTCCCGATACCGTTCGGCATCATAATGCAGAATGGCACGGTTTGCCAGGATTAAAGGCTGGTTGGGGTTCAGGATCAGCGCTGCACTATAATCCTGCAATGCCGCATCCGGCTGCTCTAATAACTCCAATGCTTGAGCACGACCTACCAGAGCTAAACTCTGATTGGGGTCTACATTGAGAGAAGTAGAATAGGCATCTACCGCTTCCGCCATCTGACCCATCAGTCGATAACACTGTCCCAAATTTGTCCACACCTCTGGATAGGGTGGACTCAACTCGATAGCCTTTAGGTAGTCATTTAGGGCATCGTCTAAGCGACCCATCTTAAAGAACAGGTTGCCACGCTCATTGTGATACTCAGAGTAATAGGGGTCCATCGCAATTGCGCCTGTGAAGTAGCTAATCGCTTCGTCATACGAGCAAATGGCAGCATAAACCTGGGCAATGTTGTATAGCAAGATTGACCGCTGTAGACAATGCCGATCCGGCTCTAAGTGAGTATTAAGTTGTTCGTAGGATGACCGACAGAGTTCTATAGCTTCGTGAGACTTACCTTGACGTTGCCGGATTAGTGCTAACCCATTCCGGTTCAAGGTTATCCGAAAAAGTTTCGTGTGCTTCGGCAGATCGGCTTGAGCCAGTTCTTTCAAACCTTGTTCCAGATAGGCTTCAGCCTTCGCCAAGTCACGGTTTGGAAGATAGCGGGTGTAAAGCATGGCTATCATATAGCAGCTTCGAGAGAGAAAATAGGGATCGGTCGTCTTTTTCATCACGTCCTGCAACAACTGAAAAGCCCGCACTGAATGGTTGAGAGCGATACAGCAAAGGTAAATCTCCTCAACAAGCTGTGAGTGCTTCAAGATGTCTTCTGGGCAGTCCTGCTCCATCTGGGCGAGGGCAGCCTCACCATAAACTAGACCATCCTCGTAAAAACCTCGTCTTGTATAAATAGAACAAGCCCTCATTTGATATGTCAAAGCCTTCTGTGGCTGGTCGCTAAGTAACCAATAACGGATCAACGGTGGCAGATGCTTTTCCAGCTCAATCTCATCTTCTCCCACCTGTTGTTCAAGTTCTTGAGCCAACCGTGCCATCTCCTGTTTGCATAATGGTGGAGTTGGCTCTTGAAGCTCGTTTAATTTTACACAGTGTCCCAGGTAGTTAAGATTAAACTCACGAGCCACAGTTTCACTTGCTCCAATGTCAGTAGCGATCAATAGAGTTAAATTCATCTGCTCACCGCGACGGCGCATCAGTTCAACAAAAAAGCGACGCACCAAAGTACCAGCACGGTCATAGCGATCACAGACAATTACCCAGGCAGAGTGATTGGAGCGTTGATACCAAGCTGCCACGAGATCAATGAGTCCGTGTAAAATCCTAAAAGCTCGGTCAGCTGCATAGTACCGCACCCGATCTTCTTCTGGAACCGCCTCTGTCAAAGCAAAATGCCTTACTGATATCGTTCGCCGCAAAGTCGGTAAAACATGAACCAACTCATAATCATGCTTGGTAATTATATCTGGTGCGTGGAGTTGTATTTGTGGCAATAAATTGCTTAACAGGTCGTTCACTCCCGCCCAAAGACCACCCTCATCCCGGTCGCATGATAAAAACCAGGTAGCAGCCCCACTATATTGGATATCCTTTAGCCATTGCTGCATGCGATCGCGACGGGACTGACCGGGTTCTGCCTCTAGTAGAATTACTTGACCTCTCTGCTTAGAGAAATGCGTCGGTAAGCTATTTTGCCATTCCATAAACGTTCACCTCTGCAATATACGAAAACTGCGAATCCAAAGCCAAAAACCGAGACCCTGGGGGGTCAAAACAAGAAACGCCATCAATAACGCATCAACAAAAGCGTAAGGATTGGCTTGATATCCAGCATTTAAAACCCCAAAAATCACCAAATAGTAGTGCCAAATCAGCGGGATGGTAATAAACAATAGAGACCATAAAGCTGCAATGCGACCCACGAGCCACAATAGTGCATACGAACGAATCACGCGCCTCTCTCCTACGGGGATGTGAGACTGATCTACCCTGCGGAGCGAACCACAGATCCTCGCGAACTGATTACCGAGAAATACCTCTGTATCTTTCATCAGACTCCTGCATTGGAAGAAATTAGCAATGACGAAATAGAAATCTGTCCGCACAAATAAGTAGCACTGCCAGAGTAAGCGCATCAGGTAAGTTAACAACATGGCTCGACTCAGTTGGAAAACCACCGGATGCAGCATGACCCATCCGCGATCTTGAGCAAAAAGAACCAGAACAAGGACAGCAGCGGAGGTAGCGTCTAGCAACGAACCTGCTAGAAATGGTAAGTAGCGCTGATTTCTGGGGACACCCCAAATTCCTGTCATGTCTGTTTCTGCTACCAAATACCACATTCGATTACTGATACCGAGCCGGGAGGAGACATCAATAGCCCGAGCCGCCACTAAATGAGCCATTTCATGTAGAAAGAGCGTAAAGTAGTTAATCAGGAGCAGAACCAAACGTATGAGTGTGAAGTTCTCTTTGAAAAAGTAAGCATCCCATCCGGGAACAATCGAGAAATCGAGGGTGATCGCGACTAACGCTAAGCCAATGAGGACACCACAACTAATTAATATGTGGCGGCTGAATACTCGTCGGGCTAGGGAGCGTGGGAAGTTGGCAAAGTGAAAGCGAGCCGGAGTAGGTTTTGTCCTGCGTAGTCTAGAAGTGGTTTTAATTACTGAGTGGGATTGAACTGCTTTATCCTTTAAATAGGGTTGAACAAATCCTTTCTGCTCCAGAATGCCCAGTAAATCTTCTAAATCAGGAACTTCACCGTACTTCTGCTGATAAAGTGACTGTGCCTCACCCACCGTCTTGCCTTTCGCTAGATCATCCAGCAACTCTACGGCATCAGGCGGCAATACTATGAAAACAACAGTATCTGAGCGTCCGATAATAACTTCTTTGCCTTCAGATTGCCGTGTAAACGGATAAACCGTCACACGAGTATCAGCTGTATAACTACTCATAAGCACCTTCATTGGAAGTAGTTGAACTCGCTATACAAATAGCGAGTTCAAGCTGAACACCTAAGCTAGACTCTTGAACAATTAGTTATAGCTAGGAGCTGTCGTCTTCAGGGTTTCAGCTTCGCGGACTACGAACTTCTTCATTGAGGTCAGGTTTTGCTTGTTGGTGGGTTTGATAGATTTCATGGATTTCATTTCCTTTGTGTGGCTTTTCGTTGGTTCTATGGCAAGATAAAGCTTGCTTTTGATTGGAAAGTAGCCGCTCTCGTTATGCAGATAGCGAGAGCGAACTGAACACCTAAACTAGACTAAAATCCTCTAGGCACTTAGCCTCTTGAAGAACTAGTTATAGGTAGGAGCTGTGGTCTTGACGGTTTCAGCTTCACGGACTACGAACTTCTTCATGGATCTTAGGTCTTGCTTATTGATGGGTTTGATGGATTTCATGGATTTCATCTCCTTTGTTTTAGATTGTTGTCGGTTCAAATGCTTAGTGAAAATTGCTTGTGAACCGTTATTAATAGGTTCTTCTAAAAACTAAATCATGTCGATACTGATAAGGTCAGGAGTTTTACAGTAGTCAATCAAGTTGGAAAAAGCAGTTAAATTTAGTTTGGTTAAGAAAAGTTCAGAAAAAGTCAGGTTATACTGAAGAACAAATTTTGAGATTATTACCACCAGTGTTAATAAATGAACCTTGAGGAAATATTAAATTTTGTAGATGTAGCAGTCTTTGCCAAAATGAAAAGACATCTGAAAGATGTTGAAGTAGCTATTCTCAGGGGAGCGTGGCAAGGTCAGAATTATGAAGAGATTGCCGAAGTTTATGGCTACTCGGCTAAATACCTAAAGCAAGACATTGGTCCCAAGCTATGGCAACTACTTTCAGAAGCATTGGGGGAAAAGGTGAGTAAAACGAATTTTCAGGCAGCACTGGAGAGGCGACACGCACAGCTAGAAGCAGTCCCACAGCCTCAAGCACCCATAGCTTCTGAAAAAGAACCAGAAGTAGAGGAAACGACATTCAAAAAACCTGATGAAGTAACATTTGAAGACGTTCAAGCTCATCCTCACCAAGATTGGGGTGAGGCACCTGATGTATCAATTTTCTATGGTCGCACTGATGAACTTGCCACCCTCACGCAATGGACAGTGCAAGACCGCTGTCGCTTAGTGACGCTGTTGGGTATGGGAGGCATTGGCAAAACCGCTGTTGCTGTTAAACTGGCTTCGCAGATTCAGAACCAGTTTGAGTACCTAATTTGGCGGAGTCTGCGTCATGCACCACCCTTACTTGCAACACTGGCTGAGCTGAACGCATTTCTCACCAACGAACCAGAAACAGAGATACCAGCAACAGTAGAAGGTCAAATCTCGCGCTTGCTCAACAGCTTACGCGATCGCCGTTGTTTGCTAATCTTGGACGATTGGGAAATGGTGCTGCGCGGTGGAGACATCGCCGGGTACTATCGAGAAGGTTATGAAGGATACGGTCAGCTAATCAAGCGAGTAGGAGAGGAACGCCACCAAAGCTGTCTGTTGCTACTAAGCCGGGAAAAACCCGTAGAAATCGCTTCCCTAGCAGGCGAAGCCCTACCTGTCCGCGCCTTACAAATCAAAGGTTTAAAAACAGCAGACGCTAAAAAACTATTGGCAACAAAAGGTTTCTCTGGTTCAGAGAACGGTTTAGACGAACTGGTTCAAATATACCGAGGTCATCCCGTCGCGCTAAAAATTATTGCGACAACCATTCAAGAGTTATTTAATAGTAATATCGTTGAATTTATCGGACAGAGTTCCTTAGTCATTGGCGATATTTTTTCTAATCTTCTCAATCAACACTTTGAGCGATTTTCAGATTTAGGAAAATCGATTATGTATTGGCTGGCAATTGAACGTAAGCCAGTTTCACTCTCTCAACTAAAAGCAAACTTATGTGTATCAGTTTCCACCTCTGAATTACTGGCGGTGCTAGAATCCTTGGGGAGGCGATCGCTAATCGAAAAAGAACTTTCCTCAACTGGCAGTACGCAGTTATTCACCCTCCAGCCTGTGGTGATGAAGTATGTCACCAACGAATTCATCGAACAAATTTGCCAAGATATCATTGAAGGGCTGAAAGCCACGCCCGTCGAGAAACTAGGACTGCTCAGAAGCCATGCTCTAGTCAAAGACCAGGAGCCTGACGACATCAAAGCCATCCAAGAACGTCTCATCATCAAACGGATTCAGGAGCGTCTACGCAATACCTTACTAGATGCAAGCGGGATGGAAGTGCAGCTAAGGAACTTTCTCTCAAAGCTGCGCGAATATCCTCCCGAAGCAATCGGATACGCACAAGACAATCTACTTAAGCTGCTAAGAGAAAACTAGAAATGATTGCAGCCGCCACGATTCGTCCAGGAATATTGCTTCAAGGTCGCTATCGAGTTGTCCGTCAGATAGGCGGCGGTGGCTTCGGTCAGATTTTTGAAGTGGATGATGGCGGGGAAGCAAAAGTATTGAAAGTTCTTTCTTTAGAACGTTTCAACAACCCAATAATCAAAAACAAGGCAATCGTCTTATTTCAGCGGGAAGCCGAATTTTTAAGCCGAATACGGCATCCCGGCATTCCCCGTGTAGAGCCAGATGGGTATTTTACTTGGTCAGGAGCCAGTAGCGAACCGTTGCACTGCTTGGTAATGGAGAAAATAGCAGGTTGCAACTTACAAGAGTGGCTGTTGGCAAGGAGCAATCAACCCATTACCACAGAAGAAGCTCGCACATGGTTAACCCAACTCCTAGAAATCCTGCAACAGCTGCATCAGCAACAGTATTTCCATCGGGATATCAAACTATCCAACATCATGCTCAGACCTCAGGGGCAGCTGGTACTGGTTGATTTTGGTGCTGTCCGGGAAGTTACACAAAGCTATCTGCAACAACAAAAGGGAAACGAGACAGGCACCGTAATTATTTCCGCAGGTTACACGCCCCCAGAGCAAGCGGAAGGACGTGCAGTGCCGCAGTCCGATTTTTTTGCCTTGGGGCGCACTTTTGTCTATTTGCTTACCGGGAAACCTCCTCTCGACTTCCCCAAAAATCCTCAAACTGGTGAGTTGATTTGGCGCGACCAAGCGCCCCAAGTTTCGCCGCAGCTGGCGGGCTTAATCGAGCGCATGATGGCTCCCTTTCCCGGACAGCGACCTCAAAATTCCGAGAAAATATTACAGTATCTTGCAGAAATTGAGCAAAATTCACACTTTCGTTGGCGGAACCTTATACAGTCGTTACCAGGCATTCGCTCTCTAGACGAGCAGCCCACTAGCCTAAACGACAAGGTAAGCCTGCGCTACAACCCTTGGTTTCAGTTGACTCTAGCTGGCTTGCTGTTGCTTGGAGGCATCAACTTGTGGAAATCGTCACCCGACATAGCGTTTACCCTTAATAGTCAAGGAGCTGCCAATTACAAGACAGGTCGCTTAAAGACTGCCGAATTCTACTACCGATTAGCTCTCATTTTTAACCAAAAGATGGCAGAACCTCAATATAATCTGGGGGTGCTTTATGAAGACCAGCAAAAGCCTAAGCAAGCTCGTGCTGCCTACGAGATAGCTGTGCAGGAGGATTTCGATAGAGCTTACAACAATCTGGCACGATTGTATATTTTGGACAAACAACACACAAAAGCGGTGCCTCTGCTGCAAAAGGGCTTGCTACTCGCCTACGATGACAAAGCCAAATATGCCATACTTAAAAACCTTGGCTGGGCGCAACTAGAACTAGGGCGTTACCAAGAGGCTCAAACTTACCTCCAAAAGGCAATTGACGTATTTAGCGATAAAGCTGCTGCTTACTGTCTCAAAGCCCAAGTTTTAGAACGCCAAGGAAACCAGCAAGCGTCTCTCCCCGCTTGGGGAAACTGCCTCAAATACGGCAAGGAAAACAACCTCGATGAAAAGCGGTGGATGAGTCTTGCACCGCCAGCTTTGAGAATTCAAAGGACTCAGCGATGAAGTGTATTGCTAGATTAAAAAACTTGAAAGTAAAAAGTAGAAAAGCCAATATTTTCCTTTGGTTTTTTGCTGTTTTATTATTGCCTTTAATGTTGGCAGCACCGCCAAATGTCGGCTCAGCACACTCTAGGGAAAGCCGCTGGGAGGGCGTCAAAAGCCCCAATCGGACTGAGGTACTACTCGCTCACAATTGTAGACGCGGTGAGACGGCTGACCCTCGCGGTCCTCTCGACCCACTGATTCCTTATGTCATTAGTCCCCGCCGCAGCTTGCTGTTGAGCGATAAGCCGAAGCTGCGCTGGAATGCCGTTCCTGGTGCCAGTCGCTACACTGTCAGCTTGGTGAAGGGCGAAAAAATGATTTGGGAAACGACAGCGAGCGCCACTGAGGTCGTGTATCCTGGAGAACCACCGTTGGAACCGGGAAGTGACTATTTGTTAGTTATCAAAGCTGACAATGGTAGGTCTTCCCAGGAGGAAGAATTACCCGCACGAGGATTTAGGCTATTGCCTGCGGCTGAGGCTCAAGTTGTAAAAACAGCGATCGCGCAACTAAATAATCAACAAGTTACGGATAAAGTTAAAGCCTTGCAGAGTGCTTATCTTTACATCGGGTCAGACCTGAAATCCGAGGCCATTGAGACCTTGGAAGCATTAATAGCTGGTGGTACTCAGGAAGCAACGATTTACCGCAGGCTTGGGGATCTCTACTGGCGAGGGGGAGTGACTTTGCTGGCTGAGAGCAACTACTTAGAAGCTGTAAAAAAAGCGACAGATGCTAAGGATGTTGAGGAGCAAGCGCAGATTTCAGCGACGTTGGGAGATTTTTATGTAGCGATCGGCGAGGAACAAGAAGCGATTCGCTGGTTAACTCAAGCACGAGACAGCTATAAATCTTTGGGTAACACCCAAAGGATAAAGGAACTGGACAGACAGATACAAGAACTGAAATCTGCATTGTAACAATGCTTAAAGTTTTTCGGAATGTTCATTTTATTGATGTAGATAAGAAAGCAGTCAGATCAAGTTGATATCAAAGTTAGACCAAAAATTACGATGATGTCTCAAATATTCATATTTTGCAGTTGGTTTTCGGCAATGGAAAGTAGAACCTCACTATACTTACTTCCAGCCTGACTTAGGAGCCTGAATAAAAGCTCCCAGCGATAGATGATTGCATCAATTTTTAGGAGACCCTCAAATGAGTACTGAAACAACTTCTCAATTCTCTGATGATTCAAAAGCTCCGCTTGAAATTTCTGCAAAGGACATAGCAGATCAACTATTAAATCAAGGTTTTCAGCAGTTAGAGAAATATGACTTTGAGGCAGCACTAAAGTCTGGTCAAGCGGCTTTAGCTATCTATCGAGACATTAGCGATTACCTCGGTGAAGCTTGTGCTTTAAACAATATTGGAAATCTGTCTCATTACCAAGCAGTGCAATTTTATAGTGAAGAAATTTTTCAGGAATTTGAGATTAAAGCGAAAGAAACAACCAAATCAAATTTAGAAAAAACTGTAAATTCGGAACCAAACTGGTTTATACCTGGTTTGCAGGGACATATTTTAATCTACGGTGAGGTTCCAGATGGCAACCAACCCATACAGCCACCCCCTACCGATCCTCCTTCGGTAAAGTATGTAGCAGCACGGCTGTTAGAGCAAAGTCGCAAGCATTATGAGAAAAAAGAATTTCAGGCGGCGTCACAGTTTTGCCAAGAAGCACTAACCATCTATCAAGAAATTGGCGATCGCCTGTGGGAAGCTTGCGCTCTTAATAATCTGGGAAGCATCTATCATAGCCAAGCAGAAGCATTTTACTCGCAAGCTATGAATATTTGCCCTAAAGATGCTCCAGCAGGGGCAGAGGAAAGCAAAAGGAATTTAGAAGAATCTGTACAGTCTCCCCCAGGTTGGTTCATACCAAGTACAGACACAATTAAAGGCACAAGAATTAAAATGTCCCGTGGTCCTAGACCTTTCAAGAAACCCAATACCGATCCTCCCAGTCACACACCAGTTGGTCAAAACAACAAATCAATAAATCTCTAAGAATTCATCTTTTTTGAAAAGGCAAAGCAGTTGTTGAAAGTTTGTTTGCACGTAAAAAGTGGCGGGATTGTATTTAACATCAACTTTTCTGTTTTTCTCTCTAATTATCCTGAATTCTCCTCGCGTTATGGCATCACATCCTGGGACGCCAGAAACGCTCTTCCAGGTACAAACTACCCAACAACATAAAACTAACGCAGAGCGGCTATTTCAAGAGGGAACCGAGCAATTAGATAACGGTCAGTTACAAGAAGCTTTGAAAACATTTGTACGGGTTTTAGAGCTTCGTAGAAATGTTGGAGAACGTGCAGAAGAGGGGGAGACTCTCCACAAAATTGGTGTAGTCTACCACCGTCTCAGTCAGTATCAGGAAGCACTAAAGTTTTATCTACAAGCGTTAGTAATTCGGAGGGAAGTTGGTGATACTAGAGGCGAAGCAATTACCCTGCACAATCTTGGAGAAGTATATCGTTTATCTGGTCAATACCAGCAGGCGCTAGAGACACTACAGCAAGCTCTAACCATTCGCCGAGAAGTCGGTGACAAGGCAGGCGTTGGTAGCACTCTCAATCATATTGCCGCAGTCTACTACAACCTGGGCGAATATTATCGGGCGCTGGAATTTTATGAACAAGCTTTGACTATTCGTCGAGAAGTTAGTGACAAGGCTGGTGAAGGACGTAGCCTCAATGGTATGGCATTGGTTTATGACAATTTAGGTTACTATTCTCGTGCCTTACAATTTTATCAGCAAGCTTTAGCGATTTTCCAATTGTTAGGCAATCCTATTGATAAGGCACGTCTGCTTGATAATATCGGGTCAACTTACTTTGCATTAGGTGAATATTCGCAAGCGCTAAATTTTTATCAGCAAGCTTTAGATATTTATAGAAAAATTGGAAATAAGGAGAGCATTGGCACGAGCTTGCATAACGTTGGTTTAGCTTACGATCTATTAGGCCAGTATTCACAAGCATTGGCGTTTTATCAACAAGCTTTAGCAATTAGCAAAGAGGTTAGTGACTTAACAGCCGTTGCGAACATCCTTAACAATCTGGGCTTGCTTTACCAGCAGTTAGGTAAGTATTCTCAAGCAATAGATGTGCTTGAACAAGCGTTATTAACTTTTCAAGAGCTTGGTAATCGTGCGGATGTTGGCGAAACTCTCGATAGCCTTGGCACAGTTTATCAAAGTCTCGGTCAATATTCTCAAGCGTTAGATTTATATCAGCAAGCGTTAGCGATTCGCAAAGATGTGGGCGAGCGCCCTGGTGAAAGGCTGACCCTCAGCAATATTGGCGATGTACTGGCAAAGCAAAATCAGCCAGAGTTAGCGATTGTTTTCTACAAACAATCGGTCAACGTCACCGAAGCGATTCGCAATGACCTGCGATCACTACCTGTTGCACAACAGCAATCCTACACCGCCACCATTGCCGATACCTATCGCCGTCTTGCTGACCTGTTGCTGCAACAAGACCGAGTGCTAGAAGCACAACAAGTCCTTGATTTACTCAAAGTTCAAGAAATAGACGATTATTTGCGAAATGTGCGAGGCAACGAACAAACAGCCCAAGGCATTCCATTAACGTCTCAAGAACAGCGAATCCGAGACAGCTACAATAATGACATTTTGAACCGAGAAATTCAATTAGGCAGAGAACTCGCCAAATTGCAAAATATTCCTCGCTCCAACCGAACCCCCGAACAGCAACAGCAACTCGAAAAGCTGACGTTAATTCAACAAGAGATAAAACGAAAATTCATCGAATTTATTAACTCACCTGAAGTTGTCGCCTTTGTGCAGCAACTCAGTGCCGTTGCTAGAGAAAGTCTCAAGTTAGAGCAGCTCGATACCTTAAACATAGACATCTTGCAGCATCTGGAGCCAAAGGCAGTGCTACTTTATCCTTTGATTTTAGAAGACCGCTTGGAACTGGTACTGACGGCTCCTGATGCTCGTCCAATTCATCGCACCGTTACAGTCAAAAAGAAAGACCTGAATCAGGCGATTGTGGAATTCCGTGATGCTTTAGAAAAGCCCGACTTGGATGCTACAGTTCCAGCACTTAAGCTGTATAACTGGCTAATAAAGCCAATAGAAAAAGACCTCGCTCAAGCAGAAGCAAAAAGCATCATTTACGCCCCTGATGGACAGTTGCGTTACGTTCCCCTAGCTGCTTTGTATGACGGCAAACAATGGTTAGTGCAGCGCTTCCGCATTAACAATATCACTGCCATGAGCCTGACCAAATTCACTACTCAACACTTGTCCCAGCCCCAAATTCTGGCAGGTGCCTTTGCTACAGGTCGTCACAACTTTACGCTGAGGTCTACTCGTTACGGCTTCTCTGGATTGAAATTTGCTGGGGTTGAGGTGGAAAATTTAGCTGCCATGATGCCAGGAACGACGAAGTTGTTAGACCGTGAGTTTAGCCGTGAAGCAACAATTCCCCGTTTGAACGACTACACTATTGTGCATCTGGCGACTCATGCCATGTTTGTCGCCGGAGAGCCGGAAGATTCATTTATTTTGCTCGGTGATGGCAAGCTAATTACCCTGCGCGACATTCAAGTCTGGACATTGCCCAATGTAGATTTAGTGGTACTGAGTGCCTGCGAAACCGCGACTAGTGGCAAATCGGGCAATGGGGAAGAAATTCTGGGTTTTGGCTACCAGATGCAGAAAACCGGGGCAAAAGCAGCGATCGCTTCCTTATGGAAAGTGGACGATGGCGGCACGCAAGTGTTGATGAGTGCCTTTTATGCGGCGTTGCAGCCAGGGAAGATTACGAGAGCCGAAGCCTTGCAAAGAGCGCAAGTAGCGCTAATTACAGGCGACGACTCAGCACTAGGTCAAACTCAGGGTAAAGCAGTCCAGCAACGCGCTCGCAGTAACCTGCCGCCAGAGGTTGCAAATCGCTTAAGTCATCCCCATTACTGGGCACCGTTTATCCTGATTGGCAATGGTCTGTGAGTCGTCGATAACGCGATGAACTTCGATGTCAGGAGTGTGGCTGCGATCGCTTCCCGCTGGGTCTTAACTATAATGCTATGGTTGTCACTCCCACCAGCCGTCTACGATGTCTTCTATCACCTCATACTCTGATGTAATTTGAGCCGCATACTCATCACCCATTTCCTTGGAGTGCCCAAGCAAAGTTCCAAAATGATGGGCAATATTTGATTTCCCGATTTGCCGGATATGTTTCTCTGCAATATGCCGCAAAGCGTGAGGATTCGTCCATCGGGCTTCTCCGAATAAGGCGAGTGTTGCTGTCGCGATCGCTCGATTGACCATTCGCCAGATGCTGGCAACATAATGAGGTTTGCCGAAACTATTCGGGTCTCCCTTACCAGTAATGAAAAACAAGTAATTATGGCTCTCGAAGTTTGTCTTCGCTACTTCCCAAGCAGCAACGCGATTTTCCGCTCCTTGTAGCCTTGCTTCTTCCTGCTCGATGTACTTATCAATTGAAGCTTCTACCTTTTCAGCGACAACTCCTTGTCGAGCCGCTTCCACTCTGGCTCGAATTCGTTCTACTTTGTCAGAACCATAACCCCAAAACTCTGTCCATCCTTCTAAAGTTTTGACCGACTCGGCAATCAGAGGCCGCCACTTGTACACCCACAAATCAAGGTCTTCGGTCAAAATTCCCGGTAGCTTATATTCACGAGGTTTGTGGGTTCTCGAAGAGAGTTTATGCTCCTGGAGCTTCACCACATAATAGGGAATCCCCTGGCCATCTTGTTTGCGAAACAAAGTTTCTCCAAGTTTTAAATTTCTCACCTCCTCTTGACGAACCGGGCAGTAAACCAAAAGCTTCAGAATTAGGTAAGTCTGCCACGCTCTAGCAACTGCGGATTTGGGTCGAGTCCCGTGGCTGAGAAACTCTCCAGTTTGTTGATGATGTCTTCCATAATTTGGAGCGCACAGGGTTTGGATGTATTGAACAACCTGTCGAGCTTCCTCATGGGTTAGCTGCTTCTGCTCCCATTTTTTCTGTGTAAGTCTCTGCTTTTCTTTCTGATAAATCTCTGAATATTCGCTTTGTAAGTCCTGTAGTTGGAGAACAATCGGGATATCTGTCCAGTTACGTCGCTGTGATTTATCGTAATTGAGCCACTTAGCGATCGCAATTCCTGTACCAACCATGTGTTCGCCTGTTGAATGATTGACTCCACGAGTTTGTGTAGCCCAGTAAGTGTAGTCATCAAGCAGATTTACATCCGTTAACAGCTCCAAGCTCAGTTCAAAGTCAGGGTTCTCTTGGGCATACCAGCCTAGAAACCGGAGTACGGCTTGCTCATCATGTTGGAACGTAGATAGTTTAACCGGATCGACTTTGGGCTTGCGAACTCCGTCGAGTTCTCGACGTTCCCGGAGAGAACTCGCAGTGCGGCGTAGGTTCGGACCTCCCGTTAACCGAAACTCCTTAAATGCCTGCATCTCCTGGACTACATTTGGTGGCAATTGACTCGATGTCAATCCATAGGATGCCAACTTTCCCCGCGTTGGTTTTGGCTCTAGGGAGACTCGAAAAGGAGCAACATCCTCTTGGGTCACTGGAACTGGAAATAACTCGCGCCACCAAACTTGTCTCTCCATCCACTCCAAAAATCGCTTGAGAGTCGAACGGTAATTATCTCTGGTGCCCTCAGAAATTTGCCCGTTCTCTATCGCAATAAAGGTCTGCTGATTGAAGATTTCTAAAGCACTTTTGAGTCTGGCAGCTGGGAATTCATCGCAGTACGCAGCAAACTGCTTAGTTTTCAAATTTTCAACTTGAGGATCTAGTTCAGGAATGACATAAAACCTCAAAGCGATACTGAGGTATTTCTCAAAATCATTAGCAACTTGTTTCGCTTCTTTGGACTTACGCCATAAATTTAGCACATGACTCAGGGAGTAACTTTTCATACATTTTTTTTACTTAAATATAGTACAGGTATACCATAAAAATCGTGAAAAATTGTGGTTTTCAACCACAATCCCACGGTTAGGATTCCCGAAGCAGGCTTCGGGAATCTTGCTGAAATACCTTTTATAGAAAGGTTTAAGTAACTTTTTTTAGAGTACGCACTCATACAAAAAACGTATGAGCGCGTACCTGTAGTACCATTGTTCTAGTTACTGAGTAGCTCGCGTCGTTCAGCAGGCCCATCAGCTCAGAGCTTTTTTCGAGAATTCAAGTCCGTTAAATTCGTTCGGCAGACCCATCAGCTTAGGGCTTTTTTCGAGAATTCAAGTCCCTTAAATGATTGATTACCCTTACACGAACATGGAACAATACACTCTCGGTCGTACCCTAAAACTTTGGAAAACTTCTATCGATGCCAAGAACGTTGGCATTAACTTTGATAAATACCTGAGCATTGCCCTCAGGCAATATGTCTTTCCGGAATTAGACCCGGTTGCACAAAATTTGAAGAGCGAGGAATTTGCTTCCTTTTGCGAGCGACTACCCGTTAACCAACTCAATGGAGCCTTAGATATTTTCGACCGGCAATTTGAAAAAGCTGTTGAGAAAGGAAGAACAGCTCAAAGTACTGGAAAAAACTATCGTTCCACTCTTAGGCAATTCATACAGTGGCTAGAGAAGCAGGCTTGGTGGCATTGTCTATTTCCAGATCCAGTTGTGACAGTTCCTCCGTTTCTAGAAAAGAGTCCTGCATTGCCAAAAACTAGAGAACGACATTTACCCTACAGCTTATCCAAAGAGAATCTGCCCAGTCATGTTCTTAAGCAAGTTGAAGAGTTCAAGGAGTTTCGTTTAAACGGAGGAAAAAATATAAGCCGAACTGCATCCGGACGAAGGTCCTCTCGGGAGGATGGAGAAGCCCGTAGACCCAAAATGGATGCTGTCACGCTATCAACTTTTCAGGGGAATGAGGAAAGAATCCTCGCATTTTTTGGTTGGCATTCCCAAGATTCTCCTCATTCAGAACTGAACTTGGAGTTAATGACTGATTTAGATTTGCTCGACAAGTATACATATTGGGCAATTGAAACACGAGGAGTTTGTCATGCTACAGGCGTCAGTACGGTTAAAACAGCGATTGCGATCGCTAAGTGGTTGAACTATGACAAATCGACTCGCCGCAATTGGTCGGATATTCCACTGATTTTAGATTTACAAGACTTGCGAAATGAGTATGCCCAAGAGTATGCCAAAGAGAAAAAGCAGCTTGAGGCAGAAAAATGCTCCAGCAAAAAGTTAACCCATCCAGAAGCCCAACAAGTAGTTCAATACCTAAGGGAGTTATGCGCTCCTTACATTACTCGTCGTGACACAAAGACAGGAGAAGCAAGTAAATATCCTACAAAACGCAGAACGTCAGTGGTCGCTCGTTCCTGGCAGACTTATTTAATTGTCAAAATTCTGGTTTACTGTCCCGTCCGGCAGGAGGAAATTAGAAATTTGGCTCTCGGCGAAACCCTATTCCGTCGAAAGGACGATGAAGGAAATTCCTATTATGAAGCCTACTTCGAGGAACACAAAGGCGCTACCCAACATTCCTCTCAAAGCCAGCCCCGGCATTATCGATTGCCCGCTATCTTGACTCAAGATTTAGATATGTGGGTGTACAAGTGGCGACCTCTGATTCAGGAATTAGTCGGGACACTGGAGGGATGGATGGAACTTTGGGGCTACAAGCTTGATAAGGTAGAGCGCCTTCACCAAAGGATAGAAGCTGCCCAACAAGGAACTCTTCCAAAAACCTGGAAAAGTTCACCAGAAGAATATATCGAGTCCCAAGAGGGGCGGTTGAAGGGAGTTGAGAGACGGATTAATGCTTGGGAAATTGCCAAAAATAATTTTGAAGCCAATCACTGTTTGTTCTTTGTTTTCGGCAAGCACGAAACGGAAGCTTTTGGTAAGCCAGTTGATAGAGACACTCTCTGGATAGTCGTTCGTCGGGCTTTTGCAATTGCAACACAAAGCTTATTCGGAGAAGCTCGTTGGATTAACCCTCACGCTCTGAGGCATATTGGAGAAAAGCATATTCGCCAACCTGGCCGAGAAGATATTACGGAGTCATTTGGAACACTGATTGGACATTCCAAGAAGATGGGTGATGAATATGCGGCTCAAATCACTTCCGAATATGAATTGACCAAAGAAATTACAGATGACTGGTGGATCGAGAATATGTAACTATTCCACTTTCCCAATTTTGGCTTCACTGCCACCTGAGAAGAAAATATCCTGCACTTCGGATTTTAGGATCGGTAGCTGCGGGAGCTGGGTCACTCATTCTCTAACCCCAGCAGCTCCCGCAGATCCTCCTCGGATGCGATCGCTCTCCATCCTCCAGCGACCTCAACACGTTGCAACATCGCTTCTATAGCTAGCGATACCAACACTTCCTTGCGAATCTTCCGCCCCATCGAACGGCGGGTCTGTTTCACGGCACCATCCAAGGTATCGTTCAATGGCTCTGGTATCCTCACCGATAGGGGATAGAGAGAAGAAGGAGCTGCCTTAGTCTCTTCTGATTCTGGATTCCTTTTTCCAGAATCTTGATTCCTATGATTCCTAATTTCCGATTCCTGATTATTTATTCCAGAATCTTGATTCCTGATTTCTGATTCTGGATTATTTTTTCCAGATTCATGAATCTTGATTAATGATTTACTTTCCTTGATTCGTGAATCTTCCTGAGGAGCTTCATCCGATGGTTCAGGAGCAACAGACTCTTTTAGAGAGTCGTTGAACAGTTGCAGTGGATTGCGTTGTCCCATGCGTTTTTTAGTTCCTGCCACGTCTCTTTAACCCCCATTCCTTTATCACTTCACCCGCTAATGCTTTGAATGCACTCCCCCCTTTACTTTTGGGAGCATACTCAAATATCGATTGCCCGTGTCCAGCACTTTCTGCGATCGCCACGTTTTCTGGAATGGAGATCCGCAGTAGATTGAATCGGTTGTCCCTGACGAGCACCGAGTCAGCTTCCGCTGTCATGTTCAACGCTGGTTTGTATCGGCTACGCAAAACATCAACGGGAACATCTGGATTAACATCTTTTAAAGTGTCCAGCACTTGAGCCAACCCTACCAGCACTAAGGGATCTGCCAGCACCGGCACGATAACTCTATCGGCTACCACAAGCGCAGCAACTGTAGCAGGGACGAGAGAGGGAGGGCAATCTAGCAGCACTAAGTCACAATCCAGTTTGCTAATCGCTTTGCGTAAAATTTCTGGGGAATCCCATTTCACGTAAGCCGTATCCGTTCCGCCGGGAATTAAGGGTACAGCGGTATCGGTTCGGAGAACATCTTCCCCTTCCAACCAGCGGTCAAACCCCGGTTGTTTTCCAGGCGCTAATCCCAAAGCATAGGTAGCAGAGCCTTGGGCATCCATGTCTACCAGCACGACTTTAACTTTGTGCTGTTGTAATCCTGAACCTAAGTTGACACAGGTACAGGTTTTTCCCACGCCCCCTTTCTGGGATGCGATCGCGATTGTCAGCATTTTTAAATTCATCCTTTACTGGTTTAGCATAGCTGATATTCAGGAATCTCCGAATAAAGAATCATGATTAAATTTTCTTGAATAAAGATTCCTGTTAAAAGATTCTCAAATCATGATTAATGTAAATCTTCCCAAAGAATAAAAGCTCTATCCTGCAAGCTTTTGAGCGATTTTAAATCGCCGCACCTATCAGTCACAGGACTTACGCGCCTGTCACATGAGAGCGCCAGCCAAACTTAAGAGTTGCCACAGTTAGCTTCCTTTAACCCTCTTTTGTCACTTTGGGTGATTCCAATCGCTGAAGCCCTGATATGGCAAGAGTTCTCGCAATAGGTCTACATTTTTGAGTTTCTGATAGAAACTCACGCCTCGAATCCTTACGTCTGGAAGCTTTCAGAGTTTAGCTTCGAGCGTGATTTTCCGAGAGTGACAAAAGAGGGTTAAGTAAGCATTGCTTGGCGAGTATTGCTGACAGCAGTGGAGAGAATTTCCACTGCTGTCTCTATTTCCTCATCTGTGGTAAATTTGCCAAGACCAATACGTAATGCTCCTTCTATTACCTCAGAGGATAAATTGAGGGCTTGCAGAACATGGGATGGACTTTCTACACCTGATGAGCAGGCGGAACCAGTAGAGATGGCAAGTTGAGATCGTACTCTGGCAATAACTGCACTGTTAGGAATATCGGGGATTGAAATGTGGAGATTGCCTGCAAGTCGAGAGGTGGTATCTCCATTGATGACTAAGCCAGGAATTCTTTCTAGCAGTAGGTTTTGAAGCTTGTCGCGCTTGGATGCGATCGCTTTCTCATCCTCTTCCATTTCCAGTTGACGCAGGCGGCAGGCTTCTCCTAATCCAACAATACTGGGAACGTCAAGGGTTCCAGACCTCATTCCTTTCTGATGACCCCCACCAAATATAATTGGTTCTAGGTGATGTCCTTTCCTGACAATTAATACGCCACAACCTTTGGGACCATAGAGTTTGTGGGCAGAGATTGCTAAGTAAGTGATTCCCCATTCTTCAAAGTTTATCGGGATTTTTCCTACAGCTTGGGAGGCATCACAGAGAAAGGGAATGCTGTAACATTGAACAATCTGAGCGATCACCTCAATTGGGTAAATATTGCCAATCTCGTTGTTGGCTGCCATAACACAAACAAGGGAGAGTCCCTCAGCACAAACTTGCTTAAGATGATCTAGATTGATTCTTCCCTTTGAGTCTACCTTGAGACTGACTATCTCAGCTAATCCTTTTTTGGCTACAGCTTCACAGGTGTCTAAAACAGCTTTGTGTTCGACTGGGGAGACGGCAATGCGCGGCTTAGTTTGGGTATTGCTGTATGAAGATATACTGCCTTGAATCACTAAGTTAATGCTTTCAGTCGCGCCCGATGTGAAGATGATTTGTCTAGGTGAGGCTCCTACTAATTCAGCAATGTGAATTGCTGCTTGTGAGACGGCCTCCTCAGCTTTATCGCCATAAGTATGGTCAATGCTGCTGGCGTTGCCGAAAACTTTTGTCATGTAATGAAGCATTTGATTCGCCACTCTTGGATCAACTGGGGTAGTTGAGTGGTAGCCAAGGTATATGGAACGAGATTCAACAGAGTGCGACATGAGCAGCAGCCAGATTACCTCAAGGGGATGTCTACAGTAGGGAAATATTGCCAGTCAAGGAATAGTACTCGAATCTCTTTTTCAAAACCCTATTTCTGCATAAATTTCTCTCTCCGTTTGCCTATACTCATCATCGAGATGATACAAGACATTACGTATTGCTTGACGAAGTTGCCTTGCAGGCTCTAAACAGTCGCGCTGATAGTCCATCACAGTCAACTTCAAATGAGGATACAAAATTTTCAAAAATCCTGCGGCTGACTTGAGGATCGCGTTTTGATCGCGTACAGTTACATGACTATCAAAATATGTGTTTTGCTGAGCATATTGAATGAACCGGCTATCTTGGCGTAAAGCTAATAATGCTTCACCGAAGAAATCCATCTTTAACCCAGTTTGATAAGCCGTCATATCTCTTTGAAATTTTGGAATTTCCCAACCTGGAATTATTCCTGCAAAGCGGTCGAGAAATGCAGTTTCATTAAAAAATTTAGGCAAATTTGTAATTAAGTTGTCTTCATTTTTAGGTCGTTGGTGTTCATCTAATTCAATATTTGCCAGCATCACTAACGAGCAATCACTGGAAATATCGGCGAATCCAGAGCGATTGTATCGACCACTCGCCATATAAGTTTTTAAAGGACCAATCATCTCCTCTGGATTATCAAATGTTAAACTTTGAACTTCATCCAGAACAACAACGTCGTGACGACCGATTAATCCAATCTCTTTCGTGCGACCATCAATGAGGAGCCGAGCTGGCGTAATTTTACCACCGCTTATAAGCTTAACCTTATTACTGATATTCTCAAATACAAAACTTTTACCCGTTCCCTTTGGAGCTAGTTCCATAATGTGATAATTCGGCTCTACAAGGGGTAATAATCGAGCAATAATCCAGGTTTTAGCTTCTCGGCTGTAGCTTGGATGTTGAGGGTTAAAACCCATCGAGCAAAACATCAAATCTCGCCACTCATCCGTGCTAAACTGTGTCCGACACTCAGCATAAGCTTTAAGGTCGATCGCAGAACATTGAAATGGCTCAAAACCAAGGACCTCGATTTTTCCATCAGGTCTCATCGTTAAACGGATTTTTCCCCAAAGACCTTGCCTGAGAAGCATTAGATTTTTCTGAACGAGGTCTGGAGAAATAGAACACTCTTCTAGATTAAGGACAGGAATACGGGCAAGAGGTTCTGGTATCTTGTTCGTTTTCTGTTCTACCTTTACACGAACCTGCATCAAGGCAATTAATTTGTAAAAAGAATCCTGAGTTAGGTTAAAAATGATTTCTTCCTTATCATCTTTACGAGGGAATGCTTTTTGGACAAAATTATTTACTTTTTCCAGTTCATCTGATGTTAGGGAGCCTGTTCCTGGGACAATTTTATCGAGAAGCCACTCACCCACAAAGCTAGGTACGCCAGCACCTGTCAGTCCACTAGAAGGTAATCGGCTTTTATCAATACTCAGACAACCGAATACTTCGCGTACTAATTCATTCTTATAGGCTACTGTTTCAGCGGAATTCATCAATACCAAACTCCATATTACGTTGCATTTGATTAACAATAACTGCTGATTTTGAGTCTAGTGAGGCTGTTCCCTCTTCAGTATTAGCGAAACGAAAACTTAATTCACCGGATAGAGGTAGACTCTTGCCTTCATGGTTGAGAGGGAGTTCAGGCCAGTCAGAAATATTAACTTTAAAGGATTCCTTCGTGTTGGCTGGAATTGTTATTGCCAGAGGCTTGCCTATTTTGAGAGAAGACAATTGCTCGATATACAAGCAAAGGTCTGTCAGAGGTACTGAATTTGGGTTATCAATTTTAACTTCTATGTCTCCTGGTTGCTTGGGTTTGCCTTCGCCACGACAGGAAACGAGTACTGGGGAACGCTGAACGGATCGACGCAGGACAGAAAAACCGACAACGACTTCCTCAGGAAACAAGCCACCATGAGAGCCAATAATCTGTTTGTCAGCGGTGTAGCTGAAGGAATTCAGGCTGGTCGCGTTTCTGACGACACTGATATCATGGGGAAGACCGTAGCGATCGCGTTCTAGTACCACAAAGCGGGGATCGTCGGTTTTGCCAATCGCCATTCTCCCTTTGGGGTCTAATCCGTCAGGGCAATGAGTAATTTGTGCCGATACACCCATCATCTGCCCGTGATCGCTAGCAATTATGATTCTAAGTTCTTCAGGGTTAGGGTATTGCTGTAAGCAGTTATTAATTTTTTTGGCAATATGTTCGAGAGTATCGCGACGTTCCAACTCATAGAGACTCTGCCAATCTTTGCTACTGTGATAGAGTTCATCCAGCATCTCTGTGTCCCAGCAATACAAGCGCTGAGTTTTTTTCTTCAAATCCTTGTAAAGCTTAGCGATTTGTCCATCTGTGTATCGTTTGCCTATGCCCATCTTTGAGAAGCCTTTGGTCATATCCTCTACCCAGTGAGGTGGGCTGGGAGGTAATTGGGCGTACAAGCTCCACTTGGCGTACTCAGTCTTGGTTGGCAGGATGCTGAATCGGGGCTGAATGGACGCTTCAATCTTCAGTTGGTGATTTTTGGTCAGGAACGACAAGAGTTCTAGGTGGTCTAACCAACCCAATCCATCAACCACAACCCAAAGGACGGGACTCTCCTCGCAGAGATTCCGCACTACGGATGTAACGCTGTAGTTCAGGTAAGAACTATCAACTGAGTCCACCTTCATCTCTAGATAGTGTTTCAGCATCCACTCAACAAAGCTATCTGCTAGATGATCGCTGATTCTTTGATTTGAAGGGGGTTGGTTGATGACAATTTCCCAACGGCGGAAAGGCAGATAACGTTCTGTGACCCAGGTAAGCGCTTGCTGGGGACTGGCATCAAGAGCAAGAGGTTGAGGTTGGGGTGGCGGTTGGCGATCACGTAACTCTACCTTCTGGTGATGGCTGAGATAGCCAGCAACCTTTGTTTCCCTTGCCTTATTAATCCAGTTGGGTCGATTGCTTAAAACTTTGTAGGCTTGAGCTGCAATCCGCTCCATACCGACTTGGTTAGTGAGGCTGAGATTATCTAGAACTTCAGCTTCAGTGCGGTAGAGTTGCTGTTCCCAATAGTTGTCAAATTCCTGGGTTAAGAAATTGGGAACTGGCAGAGGGTATTTGCCCCGCTCCTCAAAAGCAGGTTCAGCTATGCCTAACCAACGGCGGAGGAGCAATAACTTATCGTCAGTCTGGTAGTAAGTTGCTAGGTCATGCTCTTTAAAGTGTTGCTGCCAAACTTGTTCTAGAGGTTCACACTCTTCTGGAACCTGAATGGCTAGCCAAGCCGCTAAATTTTCGATTGAAGGTTCTGCAAGCCATATCTGCTGGTCGCTCCCGGTAATATCTGCCAACAAGTAGGTGATTGGGTTGTCTTTGGGATAGGAGTCTAGTTGGGTAGCGAGAGTTAGTAGTTGCTTGTCAGTCCAATTATCTGGCAAAGGCACAGAATGGAACAGAGCTAACAATTTGGAGCGTGGGTCTTGCTTAATTTCTGCGATCGCATCAGTTTTATGCCAAACCCGAAGCCATTCCTCTGCCCAAGCACACAACCGCTTGCCTTGAACCCAGTAGGAAGAGTTGCTCACACCAAAATACTGCATCCATTCCACTTCGGTAGTGATGGGGATGTAGCTAGAAGGAATATCGTACAGTCCAGTCGGGTCGAGTACGATTGGTTTGTCTGGATTAGGCTGGCTCTGGTTAGTGAGTAACGGAGCGTCAAACAGCCTGAAGCGTGCTTTGCCCGTTTCAGAGGTGATTGGTGACGTTGGTTGGAGGATAGGTTGAATGTATTCAGACACTATCACAGCTCCTCCGTTCTGACACATATTCTGTTAGTTTTTTAAGCAGGCTTTCTTGTTGTTGGCGAGGGAGGTCTTGAAATAGAGCGAGGATTTTACTTTCTGCATCCTGGTTTTGGATTTCTTCACAGCGCGTAAAGATACGTTCTAGGATTTGCTTTTGCTCTGTCTCCAGTACGTCTTCATGCTGTTGTCGTTGCTTCTTAAGCTTGCTGAGTAGTTGACTGGCAGTATCAAGCTTTGTAGCTGAATCTGTAAACTGCTTTAATTGTGCATCCTGCTTTTCTATAGATTCTAACCAGGTAGTTGCAGCAAGCTTCTGTCGTTTCTGAATTTGCTGCTTGCTCTTCTCCACTTCTTGAGTTAAGGAGTCTAAGACAGCCTGAACAGTAGAAGTAATTTCCTCTGTATTCTCTCGCTCTCGCCACTGGCTCAACCGCTCTAGTTCAGCTTGGCAAGCTTGAACAGAATCAACTTTTTGGGTTGCTGCAATTTTGAGAAGGCTGATTAGAAGGCTAACTTCTGAATGGATTGCCCCATATCTTTCTTCTTCCTGAGATTCCCGGTAGTATGTTGATTGGTCAGTTAGCTCTTTTTGGAGCTTTTGGGCTTCCTTGAGGGTTTTTACACTGCTCAATTTATTCTGAAGTTCATTTAGTTGCTGGATATAACCCTGTTTTCTTTGACGCAGTTGATTTTCGAGTTGCAGAAGCTTTGCCCTAAAGCGGTCTAAATTATGCAAGTTAGCCTGTTCATTCGCAATTACGGCTAAGGTGAGATCGCAACCTGCAATGGATTGACTTTGTTGGTAGCGAGTTTCCAGGTTATGAATTTGCTCTAAATCTGATTCCAACAAGTGAATTTGCTCTTGCAGCTGCTGATAATCGGGATAGTCAGTAGAATCTTTAAAAACTAGCTCTAACTTGGCATACTCATCCCGAAGACCACTTAACTCTTTAGAGGTTTCTACGGTAGAGAGGCGAGTGCAAAGATTTTGCAGATTCTTTTGATAAGTGACAACTCTATCCTTAAATCCTTGGATAAGTTTGTTAAGTTCAGAGTTGAATGGCTCTGGATAATGTAATTCGCTGCATAAACTTGTGATTTCCCCAATCGCCTCCTCGCACAGATGAATTGTATTTGCTTTCGCTAGAGTATGCTGACGAATAGCTTGCATCGTTTTTTCGTCTTGAAGGCGGTTCTGTAAATCTTTATACTGAGCTTCAAGATTTTGTTCTGCCTCTTCTAAGCGATTTCTGACAGCAGCAAATTCATCGCATGAAGTTACAAGTTCTTGGCTCCTCTGAAGCGAACGTTTAAGTCGTTCGTAATCTTGCGGTTGATTGAGTTGACGTTGACAGTCATCAATAATCTGCAAAATCTTCTGAGAAATGATAGTATGCGCCTCAGATTTGAGCGATTCTAATTGTTTTTGGGTTTCTTCTAGAGCAGTTGTTTTAGCAGTAGGAGGTAAGACTAATTGAGAGAGAGCTTGGTAAGATTGAAAGGCATCAGATAAATTTTTGAGAATTGTGGTATCTTGGAGTTTCCCTTTGGCACTCGCAAGAATTAATTGGAGTTGTTCTTCTTCCTGTTCTTCACTTCTACGCTCAAGGATGATATTGTTGAGATTGTCCAGTAACTCCTGTAATCGTTGTCGGTTGGTTTCATCGGTGTAACGATTAAGTTGCTGGTGAATTCGCTGACTCAGTTGCACCGCTTGAGTTTGGGAGAGATATGGAGAATACTGGTTTTCCCAATCAGCAACTTGTCGAATAAGAGCATCTTGTTTCTCTTCAAGGGCTTGAATAGTATTCCTATATATATCTGTCTCTCTAGCAGCCGGAACGCTTTCGACTAGCTTTTCAATTTCAGCTTGAGTGCGAATATATTCTTGTTGAGTTGCTAGATTGCTTAACGTATTATAGAGCTTTTGAATTTGAGACAGGCAATTTTCGACTTGTTTTTGTTCGGCTATCTCTGTTAATCGGCTATCTACTGCCCTGAGTGCTTCCTCCAAAGTAGTACTAAACCGTAGTGGTAAATCAGCAACTTGACTGAGTTGAGTGATGAGGGACTGAATATGAGCCTTATAATAATCGCAGTTAGCTTCTGTAGATAGTGACTGAGAATGCTCGCGTTCTGCTTCAACAGTTTGCCCTATTTTTTCAGTGATTGCCTGCAATGCCTGAATCCGTCGATTTTGCTGATTCTCGGTGGGACTGACAGATAAGTTACCTTCAGTAATCACACTCAAGGGCTGCTGTAACTCAAGATAAAGCTGCAAGAGGGTTTCAATGTCAGCTTGTTGGGCAAGATTTTCTGCCCGTAAAGTAGGCTCAAGTAATGCATCAATTCGTTCAATGCTACTCGTCAGTTGCTGCTGTATCTTCTTAATCTCATCAACTTTTTCTGGATCTGGCGCACCGTTGAGGAAGCTATTAATCTCCTGGATAAATTGTCGTGCCTGCTCGTAGTTAACTGAATCAGATATTTCGGGACAGGGAGAAAGTTTTCGGCGAATTAAACAAGGTTTCCCATTCTCGATCCATACCCGAACAAACTCTTTCGGTTTATCAAAAACATTAGTAGCTGCCCAGTTTTTAATCGATTCACTTCGTACTGCAACCTGCTCTGACTTTTTCTGAGGAATGCCAAAGCTACCTCTAAGCAATAGTTCTGAACTATTGTAAGATAACCATCCAGCAAATAAGATTGTAAAGGTGTATTCATTGTAGCCATAAGGAGGCTGGGATAATATTTTCCAGATTTCAGCAATTTCAACTGTTTTTTCCAAGCGATCGCCCAACGCTGTCATCTCTGAGATTTTGTTCCAGGCTGCTTTAACATTCGGGTGTTTTGGCTCTTGAATTGAATAGTTGTGGGAGGCTTTTTTCAGCAATTTCCAAGACTTAACAAAAACTGGATCAACTGTAGTGGTATAAGACTGCTTGGGAAACGCTTGAGGACGCAGGTCATTTTCTAGCAAGCGTTTGGAAGTATAACCAATTACTTCAGAGCCAACTGCACTTTTCAGCGCCATTTTGTCTATCTTTTCGACTGGGGGAACGAAGGGATACAAATCTTTGAGAATTTCACTAACTACGCGACCTGAGTTATTACGCTCATTCACTGGCACTTTATCTGAGACATGGCAGTGATAGATGCAAGACTTAAATAATTCTTTTGTCTTCGTTTCAATTTGCTGCTGTAACTGCTGCTGGAGTTGGGTTAGGGCTGCTCCGAATTCCTGAACGCTCTTGCGCTTGACGGTTTCTAGCAGTAGTAATAGTCGGACAATGTCGGATGCGGGTTGGGATGCGATCGCAACAGCAATCCGGCGTTTAATTGAGGTCAAATCGTGAGACGATGAAGCTAGAAGTTGAGTGATTTCACTACGAAGTGCCGCTAATTCTTCACTCGTTTCACCAATTACATAGACAACAATGCCAAGCTCATCCTTGAATATTTGATTGCTAGTTAGGGTTTTGCGGAAGTTAGCAGCCGTATAAACCTTACAATTGAATGACCAATCGCTACTAATCAGTCGATTATCTTCGATAAACTGGGTTGGGGATACGGTATTGCCTCCAAAATACTGCTCTAAGTTTGACTGACAGTATTCTCGAACCCATTCAATTGAGGGATTTTTGTTGGCGACTTCTTCCTCAATGCGCTTCCGTAAGTCTTGAATGCCAAAACCGCCAGTGTAGAAGCGGTAGGTATTATCTGCTGGATTGTGGTAGATGACTTCCCGAACTTTACAGAGTTTATCCAAAACAGCTTTCACTGTTGTTGTTCTCGGCATTCCAGCGAGAAGACTCAGAATCTCCTCATGCCTTTCTTGATCTGATTTGGTTAGCCTGCTGGTACTGGCACTGGCGTAGAACAAAAATAGGGATTTGAGAATCGTTAGTTCTTCTGGCTCGGCAGAAGCCACAATTGAATCATAGGCGTGCTTATAAGCGGAGTAACTGGAATAGTCAGAGGTAGAGAAGTTATCTTCAAACGCATCAACTAGAGCAACAGGATGGATGAGGTTAATATGACTATTCTTTTCAACGGGTTGGTCTTGAATGAAGCGTTTAACATCTTCTTGAACAAACTGGATGGCGGTGCGACCTTGGGTAAAATCCAGGTTACAAAGTAGGTAGGAAGTGAGAGGATGGAGTGGGAAGCAACCTAAAGTAAGGTATTTTTGAAATTTCTGGGGCAACCAGTTACGGCTTTGGTAGAAATTGGCGGTGCGGTTTTGATAAATATTGGTATTAATTGCATTTAACGTGTCACGCCATTTGAAAAAGAACTCTTGCCATGCAGCGGTTTGATCTTGTTGGCTGAGTAACCCATTGAGTACTAATTCCAAGCTAGCCGCAGGTTCGTAGGTACTGGGAAGGAGTTGTAGCCGGGAAACTAATCTTTGATAGTCTTCAAAATTCTTGGAGGGGGTAACTCCACCTGGTAGCCGTTGGGTAAAGCTGATAAGGGCAACTCGTCCCTTAAACCTTTCGCAGATATTCGTGATGTTTTGAAGTGTGGTACTGCCAGCGCGAACGGGGTCATTTGCCCAGAGTTGCAAGTAGTTGTAGAGTTCATCAAATAGAATCAAGATGCCTTGAAATTGGGGATTTGCACCCGTACATAAGCGAGTCACTAAATCGGTGAGGATTGCTTCGACATCGATGTCTGCCTCAAAGTCAGGTGTAACTCCTGTGAGTTCGCGGCAAATTGCTTTAACGCGAGGAATCACCTGATAGTTATCATCTCGTAAGAGCTGCATGAGCATATTGAGGTCGCTTTCTGGATTGTCTTGGCGCTTTAAAAAGGCTTCGGCGGCTTCACGTTGCTTTTTGTCTAGATTTTCAAGGTACTGAAGGGGTTGCTTACAAATTTGTTGGGCAATGGAGTCGGTTATGCCTTCGGACTCTAGAGCTTTTTTGAGGGCTTGCAGGAAGTGCTTTTTCAGGTCTATGGGTTTGTCACCACTCAGGCAAATCACTAGATGTCTGCTGCGCTGTTTGTAGAGTGTTAAACCTTCTAAAATTGGGTTGGGGCTAGAGGTGGCGTATTCAACTTGTTGCAAAATACCCTGAACTTCGGGGCTATGGAAGGGTTTTTGGAAGAAGTTGGCAACGGCTAGGGCAAAGTGGGATTTACCTTTGCCGTAGTCCTGCACCATCAGGTGTACGTTGGGTTCGTTTTGGCTGTGAAAGCTGCGCCGTAGGGCATAAAGTACGCCGACTGTAGAAGATTTGAGCTTTTCGGGGTCGGAGTCGTAATTAAATACAAAACCCTGACATAATCGCAGGTTTTTGTCGGGGTCATCCATCAGTCCAAAGCTGACGGCGTTGGCAACAAGCCCCGTTTCATTGATTTTGACGAGTTGGTTGAGGAGCATGGGTAAAATGACCTGTGAACGTGTGAGGACTGTTTGAGAGAGTTAAATGCGTTGTACGCGACTTTCATCCCAGTCGGGTGGGACAAGTTGACTGGGCAGGATTATCCAGAGGATGCTTTCTAAATGCCTGGTGTTCAAAAGGTTTTGCCAGAATAAGGTGATGGGGCTTTCTGGTTGGACGTGCAGATAAGTAATCAGGCAATCTAGGTCTTTGAGCAGTACAACAGGTTTATCGGTGTTGGTGCAAATCGCTTTGATGGCATCGAGTTCCCGGTCAAGCTGGTAATGTAAGGCTAGAAAACGGTTTTGGCTATTAATGCGGCTGAGAAGATGGGTGCGGTAGCTGATGCACTCAGCATTTTCACGGTAGGCTAATTGCCGAAGTTCTTGGTCGTTGGGGGTATCCCACAGCAGTAGTTGGGGGCGATCGCGCAGTTTTACGTCTTGCAGCCTTACATCCTTAATCGGCATAGGCTTTTTCCAGGAGGGCACGGGGGTTATCCCAACGGCGAATAATTTGGGCTGGGGATACTGTGCGCCTTTGTTCAATTATGGCTAAGGTTTCGAGCTGATTGAGGCACTCTTGGAGAGTTTCAGCTTCTTTCCCCAGGATGGGGGCTAGTCCCATTTTTTGCTGAAGGATGTCGTTGGTTAGTACGGAGGTGGTGTTGCCAAAGTCACGCTCCCATAGTTTCGCTAGGAAGTATCCAATTAGGTAGGGATTGGGCAGAGGGGCGTTTCCGGCAGTATATTGACCGTCTTCTAGTGTCAGAAATTTACAATTTGCTAGTGCATCTCGCTTAATGTAAGCCTGTAAGATATATTTAATTCTTTGCTCTATTATTCTGCTCTCTTCTTCAAAAACTGAATTACAGCTTTGCCAAAATGCTTCATGGGCAAAAGTCCTGTGTTCAGGTAAAAAAGTATGCACAAAATAAGACCAACCGCCCCAATCTGCGGGTTGAGCTGGTGGCGGCTGTAGTCCCTTATCTCCAAAGCTCAGATAAAAGTGCATCAGCCAGTCTGTAATCGTTGATTCCAAATAGGAATCACTGCGCCAAACAATTTCACCTTCTGGACTTACGCGGTTCTCCTTAACTAAACCTGCTCGTATTGTCCAGCTCTTTATCCGCCCAACTTTGGCATTACCTAGACTGGTTCTGTCCATCAAGCCCTGCAAATCGTCATTTAATCCTTTTTCTTCCGCCGCAGCTCCAAGAATTTTACGAAGGTCTTCTTTTTTTAAGGCAAAATTACCATTGAAATGTAGTTGTATATTAGGCATGATTAACTTGTTGTAACTTGAGCATGAACCTAATCTAGTAGCAAGCGCAGACGGGAACCTGGACAGAGTGAATTTCCCTTCTGTATCTAGAATTCCCAGGAGAGGCAGCGGAGTATCACACTCCGTTCAAAATTACAGGTGACACGCCAGACATGGCAAAGTGTCGTCTTCTTCATCCAGTACAGCAGCTAACGCTTCAGCTAACGACTGGTTGGGAGAAGCTTTTTTTTCCCGAACCATCGCCTTGTTGTGGTCAGTAATAATCTGATCCTTGCGAGTAAGCAGTTCTAACAGTGTCTCGCCTTGCGTCCAGGTGTACTGTCTACCATCTTTGTGATTTCGTTCGTAACGAACTGCTTCAGCAAATAAGTCTGGATGCTCCTGTGCCAGCATTACCCACTCATACTTACGCTGGAAGAAGCAAAAAAAACAGCCAGAGCGACTGCGCCAACGGTAGTAGTCTGGTAGTCCAATTCCGCTTTCCTCAAGCAGACGGATAATATCTGCCTTAACTAGCCCCCGTTCCTTAAAAGGGAAAACAGGTTTGATATTAGGCTTAGTAGAAATGTATCCCTCACGATTTTCATCAGCTCGAATGCCAATGTAACTGATGGCTTCGTCGTCACTAACGAACTTCTCTAAAGGGAGAATTTTCATCTGTTTAGTACACCAGCGCATCTTAGGAGAAGGAAGTACTCCTCCATAGACATCGAGCCAATGGTCAAATCCACGCTCTGCACTGAGATAATGGATTTTGATTCCCAGACAAGCCTTGATGCGATCAAGATACTCATATGTCTCTGGTAGTTCCTTATGGGTGTCGCAGAAGAAGTACTCCATCTCTGGAATCTCCTTGTGCATTAGAATTGCCAGAGCAGTGCTATCCTTTCCGCCTGATAGACCTAGAATGTGCTTAACTTGTTTCTTAGTCATATATAGCTATCTGTAAAACCATCTAGTAAATCCTTGTCTTATGGCTATAGATATTAAAGGAGTAAGGGTAGACTCATAAGCAGATTTAAGGATTTGTAAGTCAAGAAGATTTTTTTCATCAGCAATTTTTAAATCAGCTATGTAAGGTTCAATATAGTTGCTCCATTGTTGGACTCCCATGATTTTATTTGATACAGAAAGTCCTAAATGTTGTAGATTGACAAATTCGTCAAAGTAATTGTCAGCAGGAAGATAATTAGATTTTGATGAATTAACCTCTGGAAAAGTTGGGATTAAGTTCCAAGGCTGGTCGTGCGCTACAAATGACCAAGGTAAATAGTGATCGAGAGAAAAGCCTTGTGGAGGCAGAGTTTGCTTCGAGTAAATACACTGTAGGTTGGTTTGTTTTAAAATCAACTTCCAGTAAGATTTTTGATTGTTCAGAGAGCCTCTCTCTTGGGGCGGGAATAGCTTGTTAGGAACAGCCGGGACATTAGGGTTACGTTGCTGCATATACTTAAGCCATTCCCAACACACCCAAGCCCGAAGAATTGAATAGTTGTTTTCTATATATGACACCCATTCTGGATGTAAATTTATAGCACTGCAATCCTTATAGAGATTTGCATCAAAGCGATACAAAGGCTTTTTGACATCAAATAATGTTTCTGCGAAATTTATAATTTCTTGTTCATCCTCACCAGGGCTGGTTCGCTTGTTTCTACCAGTTTTTGCAGATTTTAATTCTTGTTCAAAAAATGGTCTAATCAATAGAAACGGTACATATCGTCTTAGATCAGAAACAATATCATCTATAGATTTATTGCTGATTGTTCTGCGTAAATGTCTTTTATCTGTATCTTGAAAAATTATTCTTGTATCAGTAATATCAATATTTAGTGAATCCAATTTATTTGATATTTTATCTTGAAGTCCAAAAGATAACTTAAAATAAGTATGAGAATACCAAGCATTGGCTAGCATTTCAATGATAACTTCTTTAAAATTTATTGGAGATAAAACCTCAAATTGTCGTCTTTCCCAAATATCTAAAATTGAAATAAAAAAAAGATATTTATATGAATTTGTAGTTTTTTTAAAAAGCCTAGAAAGAGCAGAGACATCTACTGCGTCAGACTTTGGCAATTCCTGAATTGGAGTTGCCACCAGCTCCATTTCTCCATCCTGAGTTAGATCAACTAGGTAGAACTTTATAAATTCCTTTGCTGCGGTCGGATTTATCTCTCGGAGTACTCTAACGATACTTGCAACAGTCTCAGCCGTGGGATCGGTTTGTTCATGAAACCAGCGAGATACTACAGGATGGTCAACTCCCAACGCAGTTGCAAGACAGCTTTGATTGATGCCGTAGGTTTCTAATACTTGTCTAAGCGCTTTGCCTGCCTGTCCCATACGTCTGATTGAGTTAAAAAAGTGTAAGCTTCCCTCCTGCAAGACTACGAGAGTGAAGTTCGTCAGATTGCCCCTGATGTCGAAGGCGCAACACTTGTCAAGTTCAATATCGGCAAACCCAGTATTTCTTACTTGTTCTATCCAGAGTTTAATGCCAATCCCCATCCGGCTCTACAAACCAGTATTCAGGTTAATTTAAACAACCGTGAAGTAAACCACCGGGAGACTCGCACAGTTCAAGGTAACATTTCAGGGGCACAGCCTAGTTCATCGATCGCTTGTCAATTCCCAAACGTCCTCAATCAAGATTGACCGGCACAAAGCCGCCATCAGCCGCAATGATTTCTCCAAGCCGATGCGCCTAGCTTTGGAAACAGGTTTTTTCACGCCAGAGACAACGTTTCTTGACTATGGGTGCGGGTTGGGGGGAGGCATTGAGCGGATTGCCAAATTGGGTTACAGCAGTTCTGGTTGGGACCCTTATTATCGCCCTGATACACCCCTAAGTTCGGCAGATATCGTCAACTTGGGCTACATCATCAATGTAATTGAATCCCAAGCCGAGCGAAGAGAGGCATTAATTAAAGCCTGGGAACTAACCCACAAAGTACTGATTGTGGCGGCGCAAGTTTTAATTACTCAAGGGAACAGCCAGATTGCCTACGGGGATGGGGTGATCACGACGCGAAATACCTTTCAGAAGTATTACGATCAGGAGGAACTGAAGCTCTACATCGACCAAGTGCTGGGAGTTGATGCGGTTCCAGTGGCTCTGGGTGTCTACTTCATTTTTCGAGACGAAGCACAAGCCCAAAGTTTTAGAGCGTCTCGGTTCCGATCGCGTGTCTCCGTTCCCAGGGTTCAACTGGCTAGCAAGCGATTTGAGGACTACAAAGAACTTTTGGCTCCCCTGATGGCGTTTGTGGCTGAGCGAGGGCGACTCCCAGTTAAGGACGAATTGCCCCAAGAGGAAGCATTGAGCGCTGAATTCGGCAATTTGCGCCGCGCCTTCCAGATAGTTCTACAAGCAACAAATCCTCAAGAGTGGGATGAAATCACCGAACGTCGTCGTCAGGATTTGCTGGTTTATCTTGCCCTTTCCCACTTCAGCCGTCGTCCCAAACCGCGAGATTTAGCTCCAGATGTTCGCAACGATATCAAGTGCCTTTTCGGTAGCTACCACCAAGCCTGCACGGCGGCTGATATCATGCTGATGAGTGTGGGGAATTTAGAGACAATCGGGGAACGCTGTCACAGTACCCCTATCGGGAAGAAGCTTCCCAATTCTCTTTGGGTTCATGTTTCCGCGATCGAAGCTCTTGACCCGCTACTACGTCTCTATGAAGGCTGTGCTTCCCGCACCATCGGTCGTCCAGAAGAGGCAACGGTTGTAAAGTTTCACTTTCGCAAGCCTAAGATTACTTATCAGTTTTACCCAGACTTCGACACCGCTCCTCATCCTGCACTGTACACGAGTATGCAGATCGATTTGCGGGATTTGCACGTTCACTACCGGGACTACGATCCAAATGACAATCCGCCAGTGCTGCATCAGAAGGATTTGCTGGTCAAATCAGACTATCCCCTCTACGAGAAATTTGCCAAGTTGAGTCGGCAAGAGGAGGATTGGGGGTTGCTCGATAATTGGAAGGCAATTAGCGATCGCCAGGGTTGGCTGAAATGTTTGGAAGAACACTGTGCCGAGTTGAGGGGGCATCGAGTCGTTTGGCGCAAAGATGCCGATCCATATCAGGTAAAGTTAGTCCGTTCTGCAATTCGGGCAAAGCAGGCGGGACGACAACGGTAACTAGCCCTTGCAAACAAGGTGAGGAATAGCAATGCTTGACTTAGCCAAATCCAATGATGCCCAATTATATATTTCCTCAAGAACTTAGAACCGCTTTCAGAGCGTTGGAGCGTTGTGGCAGAAGTGACAGAGCAGCTCGCTAAGTTACGGCGCTTAGCTCTCCTAGTAACACTGGCTTATTATTAGGTTTCGCTTCTCAGGTGTCGAATAACAGATTATTTAGCGTCTAAAAAAATGTTGTCGTTGAGCGTTTCTATCACTACCAAACCTTAGGTATATTTGGATGAAGAAAAGCTGGAGCCAACACAATTTATGGCTTCGCAGAGGAATTCCTACCAAAATATTACTTGGCCCAAAGCCCCTATTATTAAATATTTGAAATCTTTTTAGATTAACGATCGCCAGCCGATACTCATAACGTTTGACGGTAGTTACTGCCCTCTTATACTATCTCAGGAGAAATTTGTGAGCCGCTACTGACACAGAGCAATTTTTGGAGCAGCTCCAATTGATATTGGAACGAGAAAGAGATTGTGCTTCTTAACATGTGCCAATCATCAAAGCAGCCGCCACTGGTGTTCACCAAATATCGGTACCCACTCCCCAGAGTCCAACTTAAAAGCCCAGTGCCTCTGCCTTGGGGGATTAGGAATTGAAACCATCACCGCCTCTACCCATTCGATTGTTTGGTCTAAATGCGTACCCGTAATTTGCTGAATTAGGCATTTTTTGCCTTCTTGTGCAGCGCCATTTTGTCCAGAGGATATTTCCGATAAATTAGGGTTGTCAAGATTATCGCCAACAGGTATCAAGCGAGGATTTTCACTCATGGGAGAGTCCGAAGCGATCGCTTCGGACTCTAAAGCAGGCGGCGGCTGCACAATTTCAGTTTGCACAATTTCAGTTTGCACAATTTCAGTTTGCACAATTTCAGTTTCTAGCATGGGACCGTTAGAGGTCATTACCACGCCTGGGGTTTCTCTGACCCACCTCTCGATATTGCCCCGATTCTTCGGTCTTTGCCGCCACTCAAGACACTTCACCTTCACCCAAATAAACAGCGGCACTTCAGAAGACGGCTCAACGGCCTTTTCCCCTCTGGCTCTTTCCGAGTCCGAGGAACCCCACAAAAGCGGCACCTCAGAAGACGGCTCAACGGCCTTTTCCCCTGCGTACCCCTCTTTAAAGTCAGATCCTGCTGCCTCCGGATGCCTTTGAGGGGCATCCGGAGCAGACAGCGCATATATAACCTTCATATATGGGGGGGGTGTAGGAATTTCTTGAGAATCCAGTGCAGATGAGGGTTCTGGCTCTTTAATCAGGTTTTCTAATGGCTCTACTAGAACGATTTCTGCCCCAGTAGAAGTGTTTGAAACTGTCTCTGGTTGGTTTATTTCACACCTTTGGTTGTCAAATTTGGGATGCCACAAGTTTAAATAGGATGGCTTATATAAAGTTTTGTGGCTAACCGTTACTCCAAAAAGTTGCTTGGTTGTGGCAATCAGGGCTTTAGCTCTTGCTGTGGCCGCGGTGGGCAGGGTATTAGTCGCATCTAGGTGGGAGAGCGCGTTTTTTACCCGCTCTTGGGCTTGGGTGCTGCGTTGCTCGTTAAGGCGCTCGCCAAACGGTACTGCGTTGTTGGCTGCACCGGAGCTGGTGTCCTTATTGAATGTGTCAGAGTATGTACGAGACCGCTCTGGATAGCTGCAATAAGGAACGTAAAAGCTTTCTGCTGCAACCGCCCATTCTCTTGCTCTGACTCCAATTTCATGTTGATGGGAGCAGTATTGCTGATAACCTGGGGCGTTGATTGTGGTCTTTTCAATGTAGTTTGTGAGTTGTTGACCGCTGAGGGCTAGCCATACAACACCATAAGTGCCAATGTCTTTCAAGAGTTCGTTCGTCTGCCCTGACGCTGTCCAACCTTCGCGAATCCGAGTTTCTAAGTGTCGTTTCCAAACTTCGGCTTTAGAAGTTGTGTGGGGGAGGTAGGAGAGTTTTTGACGTTGTTGGGCGGCAGCGATCGCTTCTTTCAACTCGGACATATCCTGCTTTGTGGCTTGCATAGAAGCTACTTCCAGGAAGCGGGAGATGTCGTTGGTGAGAGGTTGGAGGTCAGAGTCCAGCAGGTAGGAGCCTGCTTGGAGGGGCAAGCGATGTCCGTTGTAATTAGTGGGTTTTCCTTTGCTGTAGGGTTTGACGTTGGGGAAGATTTCTAGCTGTCCGCCGCTTAGTTGCAATCCTTCATCTAGGAGGGCGAATTTAATGGCACTGGCTATCCCTAGGGTGGGTACTGGCTCTGATAAGAAGAAGTAAATATGTAACCCGCCGCTACTGCTGGACTGGACGGGTAGGTGGCGACATAGCCCAATTTTCTCGGCTGCTTGAAGGATTAATTGAAATTTCTCTGGGTCATTGTTGGGGTGGTAGTCGCTGCCTCTATCGATATCGATAAGTGCGTAGCGAGTCTCGCTGCCAAATCGCAACCCTAGGATGATGTTCGGGTCTTTGTACGTTGCCCAGAGATTGCGGGGTTGGAGGGGGTAGCGGTTCTGTGTCGTCCATTGGGGCTTACTCCCTGGCTCTGGCACGGGAGCTGATAGAAAATTCCAAGGGTGATTAAAATATTCGCAAAATCTTGCTCCCAGTGGATCGGCTGGTTTCAACCCTATAGTTTTTCTGGCTGCTGCAACCATAATAGATGCCTCCATCGCTTGTGTGTTGCGTAGAGACGGATAGAGGCGATCTATTTTCGGCTTCAACTTGTTGTAACAAAGTTATAATTCTTGCTACGATAAAGCCAGCGCGGGTTAGCTAAAAGCAGCCCAGATGGTGGTTAACTTTCCCGAGTCTTGCACCTTCTGAGCTAGAAGCCTCTAGCCCGTTCTACAAAATTTAATATTTGTTTTTTGATTTAAGGGAGTCTAGGATGCTCTCCAATTCAGCAATTTGCTGTTTAAGGAGTGTAACCTTGGCTCCTTTTGCTTTCTTCCCTGCAAATAGTCCTTCTCCTTCTAACTAATTCGTTATAGGCAAGCCCGATAAGGTACTCAAAAGCTTTTTTAGCTAGTGGACTCCTCCGGCTTTGATACTGGAATAACGCCACGACCGATGCGTTCCATCAGTTCGGAGCGAGAGACATCCCACGCTTTAGCTAACTCATCTAAACCCTCAATGCTAGTGGGAGTCAGGGTGAAATTTACCCGTTTCTTCATCTCATCATAGAAGGCGGGTTCTCCTTTCGTGCGCGGTCTTTTGCCTCCTTTCTTCATAGCGTTCTTCTCAAGTATACATTTGCTTGTCCTCTTCAAGACTTTTGGTAGTAATATCAAGTCAACCCAATCAAGTATGTATTTGAGACTAATACCAAGGCGACTGGCGGTCAACCTCTGCCCTAGCTAACCTCTTTCCACTTGTCGAGTTTAGAGGACAAATTAATAATGACAGAGAACTTACGACAGGAGCAAACGGATAGCTTGTCTACTTATCAGCAAGCCCTAAACGATTCTTGCATCACAGAGCTGGTAGAAAAACTCAGCGACTGCTTTAATCGCGTCACAAAAAGTGACAAAATTACTTTCTAGAAGGAACTTCCCAGCAAGTAATTCGTGATGAGTGACTCCCCTATAACGACTTCTACCCTAGAGCAGTCTTCTTTAGTGCTGAGTGTGCCATTGCCGTTGACCAAACATCCGGCACACGTCTATCTCACGTCTTTGGGGCAGGGATCTCGTCCGACGATGCGGGGGTCTCTCAATGCGATCGCATCAATGCTGACATCTGGAGAGTGCGATGCGATGATGCTCGATTGGTCTAAATTGCGCTATCACCATACGGCAGCGGTGAGAGCTGTGTTAATGGAGAAGTATAGTCCCGCCACGACCAACAAAATGCTGACGGCGTTGAAAAGGGTGTTGCAGGAGGCGCTCAAGTTGGAGTTAATCAAGGAAAAAGACTATAAGTTAGCGACTGACCTCCGCCCAGTTCCCGGCAGCAAAGGGTTGAAAGGTCGTGCTTTGAGTCGGGACGAAATTGCGGCTCTCCTTAAGGGCTGCCAAAACGATGCGACTCCTAGTGGGGTCAGGGACGCGGCGTTGATTGCCATCTTACGGGGTTCTGGAGTGCGTCGGAGGGAGTTAGTCAATCTCGATAAGAGTGATTTTGATCCCTCAACGGGAGCGATTGAAGTTCGCGAGGGGAAGGGAGGGAAAGACCGAACGGTGTACTTGTCTACTCAGGCAATTCGGGTGGTGTTAAATTGGTTAGCGGTTCGGGGTGACGCTCCTGGGCCGTTGTTGTGTCCGGTGAGTAAAGGCAAGCGAGTCATTAGGAGACGGCTCACCTCTCAATCCGTGTTATTCATTCTACAAAAACGGGGAGAAGAGGCGGGGGTGACTGATTTCAGTACTCACGACTTCCGCCGAACTTTTATTTCCGATCTACTCGATGCCGGTGTTGACCTGGTAACAGTCCAGCGTCTTGCGGGTCATTCCGACCCCAGTACCAGTTCCCGCTACGATCGACGGCCTGAAGCCGTGAAGCGTCGAGCGGTGGAACTTTTAGACCTACCGGGACTTTCTGAATAGCCAGCGGTTGTGAAACGTGCTCTGGTCAGCTTTCCTAACGGGAATTAAACAAAAACTGAAGCAAAAATGGCTTCAAATATAGAATACAATCATCGCAAGCCTTGGCAGGTGAAAGCAGCCCAGTAGCGAAGATGTGAGAAAGGACATTCATCTTGTGAATTTTTGACTCCCTGAATCTGATTCGTAACTCCAGCGTACTTCCGATATTCACGCTCCCATTTCAAAAAGTCTGCTGAACCAGGTTGGTATTGGCTGCGCTTGCTTCTAGCTTCTTTCCGTCCAGCTTCTGCTTGTGTGGATAATTCTTTGATATCCTCTCTTTTCAAGAGTTCCTCTTTTCTTGATTCACGCAGTTTGATTTGAGCTTGTCGCAGAGATTCGGGACGACTTTTATCTTGTTGTCGATGCTGATAGTAGAAAATGGAAAATAATGCAGTGGCTAGGTCATCGACTGACCATAGGGTACTGACAACACTTCTGGCACCAGCGCATAAAAAGCCTGTGGAAAGTGTCAAAATATCATCAGTTAGTGATGGATAGCCCAAACCAGTTTCGCAACAAGAGAGAAACACATCAGAAAGATTAGGCAGTCGCCAGCTTGGAGTCATCAACTGCCCCAAGGTGATATTACCATCAGCCAATTTCAACTGGGAGTTCAGAGGATTATCGAGGCAAGATTCAGCATGATGGCTGGAGTGAAGCACCTGAACTCGTGAAGCCATCTGACGATAGTTATCGCGGGTAGCTTGACTGCTGCCTTTTAATCTCAGATCGTCGGGAATGTTGTACGCTTTAGCAATTTGTTCGCCTTCAAAACTGGCGCAGGGGAGGTTGTCTTCAGCATCTTCCACGGTGCCGTAAGTGAGATTTCCTTCTACTTCGCCGCGTTGTTGGCAAAATTCTAAAACCTGGCAACTCGGAGTGTAGCGGATTAGAAACCGATCTCCTAGATATTGACCTTCTCCAAACGGCAACGCAGCAAAGGGAATCTGGTGCAAAAGCAGGTGAGGCACTAAAATTAGCTCATTGATACCAGTGAGCTGCTGTTCAATTAAATTGGTCAGTTGCAGCCGTTGAGCAAGTTCGCTGAGAAATGAGCTATTCTGGCTCTTCCAGGTAGAATTATCCTTTTTGTAAGACTCTAACCAGTTTTGATCAATCCAGCCTTGCAGATTGAGAATTCCTTGACCTGGGCAAGTGTGAAGCGTAATCTGATTTTGCCGCAAGATGAATATATGAGTATCGTCGCTGGTGGTATAAAAACTGAGAATAGCAGTAGTAGGTTGGTCGATGAGGTTCTGCATCGCAGCCAAGTCAGGGGCGTTAACCTGAATTTCACCAGCTAGTACGGGGTCTAAGCGTCTAAGTTGTTGCCAGATTTGCTGTTTCTCAGCTTCTAAAGATGCGATCGCTTGCGTTTTGGCTTGGAAGGAAGCGCGATCGCTTGTTCTACTTCCCACTCTTATTAGTTCTCGATTATTGCCAGAATTGTTTTGAGAGCGTTTTTGGTCAATTCGCTGTTGCAAGTCATCAAACTGCTGCAATAACTCTTTGACTTCTGGGGGAATTTCGCCACCTTGGTAGAGGTCATTACTTACCATCAAGTCTACAAGGCGTTTGGAACGCGATCGCTCGACAGTCTCAAGGGCTTTTTCTAATTGCCCAGCATTAATGCAGGCTTGCACCATGTTTTCATAGATGCCAATAGACCCTGCCAGAATCTCTTGACGACGGGATTCGGAAGATGTCCAGGTGCGGCTCGTTTCAACAGCTTCAATCGCAAGACTATATCCCTCAATTGCGGCTGACCAAAGACCACCTTCAAACGCTGTATTGCCGAGAACTCGTGCAGAAATGAGGCAGTCTGCGGGAAAGGCATTGGGTTTGAAGATTTCTAGAGACAGCCGGAAACAGGCGATCGCTTCCTCATCCAGCCCAACTTTACGATAGGCAAGACCTAAATTATGTTGAGTATCTGCCCAATCTTGGGGAAACGCTTCGCGAGTGCAAACTTCTAAGGACGCTAGTAAGCAGTGAATCTCTTGTTCAACAAGCCCTATTTTGCCGTAGAGAGTCCCCAGATTGTTTTGCACAGTAGCCCAGTTCTGGGGATACGCTCTCTTTGTGTAAACTTGCAAAGCTGCTTCATAGCAGCGAATTGCTAACTTCAAGTTTGACTCTCGGTTGCCTTTGATGCGATCGCTATAGGCAGAAGCCAAGTTAATTTGAGCCATCGCCCACTGTTCAGGCATTGATTCAAGAGTGGCAACTTCCAGTGCTACCTTATAGCAGTGAATTGCTAACTCTAGATTCTCAGTTTCATCGCCAAGAATTCGCCTTTTGTAGGCATTGCCAAGATTGGTTTGGCATCTTACCCAGTCCACTGGAAAATCATCACAGATACGGATTTGTAAAGCTGACTGAAAGTAGTTGATTGCCTGTTCTAGATTCTCTACAGGATCGCCTTTGATTCGATTAATATAGGCAACACCCAAGCATTCTTGAAGCCTAGCCCAATTCACTGGAAATAGCTTACAAGTGCAGACAAGCATTGCATTTTGATAGCAGCGAATGGCTAATTCTATATTTTCAACTTGCTCACCGCAGACTCTTTCTCGGTAAAAAATACCCAAATTATTTTGAGTATATGCCCATTGTTCGGGAAAGGTGTCGTAGGTGCAGACTTGCAACACGGTTTGACAACACCCCAATGCCCGTTCTAAATTTTGTGCCCGATCGCCTTGTATTCGTTCAGAGTAGGCAATACCTAGATTGTTTTGAATAGCTGCCCAAGTTTCGGTAAATGTTTCGGGCGTAAAGACTTGTAGAGCGTTTTGATAACAAGCGATTGCCTGTTCTATGTTTGACTTCCGATCGCCACGAAAGCGCCCACTGTAGGCAACACCCAGAGCTATCTGTGTTTCTCCCCACTGTTCCGGAAATAATTCCCGATTAAAGATACTGGAAACGGTTTCCTTTGCTGCAATCGCAATTTCTAGGTTGATTCCTCTATTACCTTGAGGAAACTCTAAAATCAGACTGCTGAATGTCACCATACTCACTGCCCTCATGATAATTTCGGCAGTTGATGGATCTACATTCACTTCTGATGGATCATCTAGTGATTGTTTAAATACCTGAGCAAGCTGATGTGACTCAATATCGGACTGGAGCATTATCCCCAAACGTCGCCAACTTTGTACAAACCGCTCGTCAAACCTGTCAAGATTTGCCTCTAGAAGTTGGTACACTACTTCCGGGTTACTTCTACTGTTATAGTTCGTCCGTATGACCTCAAAGAGGAAATCTGTAACTTCATCCTTCTGGTTGAGGTCATTATTGGTAAGAGGGTTGACGAGGTGCTGGAAGCCAAAACGTTTAGCATATTCCATTGCCACATCCTGCTGCCCGTTGTTGACGCAAGCTTTCACCATTCTTTCGTAAACGTCGATGGCTTCTGCTTTGATTTCCTGGCGACGTGCTTCAGATTCTGCCCCAGTGAGAGTCTGTTCAACCGCTTCAATAGCAGCAGTGTAACCTTCAATTGCTTCTGACCATAGTTCAGCGTTGAAGGCAGCATGACCTATATTTTGTGCAGCTAGGAAGCAGTACTGAGGAAAGTCGGTGGGTGTCCAGATTTCTAACGCTGCTCGACAACAGGTAATCGCCTCAGGCATCTTCTCTTGTTCTCGATAAGCATTGCCTAAATTCATTTGGGTTAATGCCCATTCGTGAGGAAATGACTGGCGAGTTAAGACTTGCAGGGAGGCTTTGAAGGCTGCGATCGCCTTGTCCAAATTCTCCGCCTTGTCACCACAAATCCTCTCGCGGTAAGCATTGCCCAGATTGTTGTGAACTCCTGCCCAATCTTTAGGAAATGCTTGGCGGGTGCGGACTTGTAAAGCCTGCTGGTAACAAGCGATCGCTATCTCCAGATTTTCAGCTTTGTCGCCCTCGATCCGCTGGCGGTAGTCAGCCCCCAGATTCATTTGCGTCTGTGCCCATTGTTCGGGATCGGCATCGCGGGTACGGACAAGCAGAGCGTTTTGATGGGCTGCGATCGCTTGTTCCAGATTCTCGGCTTTATCTCCCCAAATCCGGTCTCGATAAACATTCCCCAGATTGTTTTGAATTCTACCCCATTGTTCAGGTGAAGCCTCGCGGGTTAATACCTGCAATGCTTTTTTACAGACATCAATAGCATTCTCCAGGTTCTCTGCCTGGTCTCCCTTAATGCGTTGATCGTAGGCAATAGCTAGCTTGTTTTGGACTTCCCCCCATAGTTCGGGATTGGCATCGCGGGTTATGACTTGCAAGGCAGCTTGATGGCAGGCGATTGCTTCTTCTACATTTTCAGCACGATCTCCCAGTGGCAATTCCACAACTACGCTACCGAAAGTAGTCAGAATTGCTGCAAAGCTTAGCGCTTCCTCTGGCTCTGAATCATACAGCATAGAGGTTGCCCAGCTACGAAAACGCTGAATAAACAGATTGTCTTGCTCTAGATACGCTTGTAGGATTGGGTGTGCGGCTTCTGGGTTGCCGTTACTCGTTGCGATCGCCAGCATCATCTGATGCAAGAAGGGGGGAAATTCTAGAGATTCGCTAAATAATCCCAGTTCTTCAGCCAGAGAATTAGCAAGATTGATTAAAAAGTTAGCCGATTGGCGATCACCCTCTTTGGCTAGTATCATGGCTACCATTTCCATCGTCTTCACCAAACCAGCGTCAATTAGGTTTTCGTGAGCCATCAAAATCTTTGGCTCTCTACCACTGCGACAGGTTAAAAGCGCTTTAATCAGCTTGAAATATGCTGTTTGGCGTTTTGTGATGTTTTTTGGTTTTTTAGTGCCAAATCCTTTTCCCATATTGATTTAGTTATCGTTCCCGGTAAAATTTATTCAGCATTTTTCCCAATCTGTGCCAATTTTTCTAGCAAGCTTTCTGCCAAATCTAGGAGTTCGATTTCATCATTTTCATCGCTTGAATTGCGGTTAGTGCCGACCGCCGCAACGCTACCCGCTAAGAGATTCTTGACAGCACAGAGTCGGTCATCTTCTTCTGGAATGGTCAGGCATTTTTCCAACTCGGCGGCAATTTCAGAAAGCGATCGCGCTCCCAATCTCTCCCGTACCTGTACAGCCACCAAGTCATCACTCTCCAAAAACGCCGTTACAGATTTGATAACTGAGACACCTTTGTGCGAGAAGTGCCGAACCGCCGCCTGCACATACTCCCGCAGACTCATCCCCTCTGCCTCAGCTAGCTGGACAACTTCCGCGCCTAAGTCTACCAGCACCACATCTTCGTTATCGCTTACCTGATAGAGTTCGTTTCCCTGCTTGACAGCCACCAATAAATCCGCACCCAAAGTATGTAGGTAGTGCAGCACCGACTCCAACTCATGATCCTTCAGTGCCGACTCCAGCTTAGACACCGCCGCTTGCT
>NZ_JAMPKC010000028.1:0-58703 GCF_039961975.1 Trichocoleus sp. DQ-A3
ATCATCGACGGAGCAGAACAGGTCTTCTAGACTGAACATGGGGTAAGCAGATGGATGAGAATTCGCGCTTTCAGCCTATCTGTTTTGCCCCTCTCTTATCCCGAACTCACGTTCTTTACTTAAATTGGAGCTTAACTGGCGGATCTTGAGTGGTGTCATTTGAAGAAACTTCGCAGACTGGTTTATTGGACGTTTAAACCTTTAATCGTGAAGTTCGTCAGCTATGAACTTGTTGCAATCACTCCGTCGATATGGACAATCAGTTTGGCTCGATGGATTTGAGCGAGGCTGGATTAGCAGTGATGAATTACAGCAGTATATTGAGGAAGATGGCTTGAGGGGAGTCCGAGCGAACTTTCACAGCTTGAAGGTTGCAATTGAAAGTCAGGAGTACGATCGCGACTTCACTATTCTGGCGCAGCAAGGGATGAATCGGACTGCACAATCAGATTATGATTATTTGGTTGTGCGAGATCTTCAATTAGCGGCTGATTTGCTGAAACAAGTTCACACTCAGACACAAGGACGCGATGGCTATGTTCAAATTGATCTGCCGCCTGACGCTCTCTTTGCATCTGAAACGGCGATCGCCGCAGCGCAGAAAATCTGGCAGACTGTGGGGTGGAGTAATTTGTTATTGAGAATTCCAGCCACTCGATTGATGTTGCCCATAATTGAACAATTGATTGGAGATCGCATTAACGTGAATGCCACGTTAGTATTTTCTCCAAATGTTTATAAGCAGATATTTGATGGTTATCTGAAGGGACTGGAGAGACTGCTTCAACAGGGAGAATCGGTCAGTGAGGTTGTTTGTTTTACCAGTGTTTCCATTGGTTGTTTGGATGCTGCAATTGATCCACTCATCGCCAGCGCAGAGACATCTTTTGGCATCATGCAAGCCAGACTGTTGTACCAGCACTATCGAATGCTTTGTGAAAGTGAACATTGGCGATCGCTCCCTGAAGGGGTAAAACCGCTGCGTCTGGTGTGGGATTGCACAGATATTCCACCTAAATCTGCATGGCGCTATCTTCAGACGCTAGCGGCTCCTGAAACAGTGATGACGCTATCGCCATCGACGCTAGAAATGTATCGTGAGGTTTCTCTGCTACCTACAAGTCTGATTGATGATAAAAGTACTGAACAAATTCTGGAAAGCAAATCGCGAATGGAAATTTCTTTTGATGAACGGATTAACCAACTTGTGAATGAGGACATAGCGCGATCGCTCAATGCCTTTAGTCAGTTGTTAGAAGCGATCGACCACAAGAGAATGCGCTGAATCTAGACGTGCGATCGCCCTAACGCTCAATTGCCCCTAATGCTTTAAGGGTAGCTCTTTGAGCTACTGTCAACCCGGTTGCGCCTTGAATATTCATGTCTTCATACAGGCGATCGACCGTCAACGTTTCGATACAGCGTCCTGTTTGCACGTCCCAAAGCTTGATTGTGCGATCGTCACTGCCACTGAATAGGATTTGACCATTAGAGCTAAAGATGACTGACCGAACCCAACCGCTATGTTCATCCAGGATGTGGAGGCAATGCCCCGTTTGTAGATCCCACAAGCGCACCGTTTGGTCATCACCCCCACTTGCCAGGGTTTGACCATCGGGACTGATGGCAACCGTCCAGACAGCTCCTGTATGCCCCTGCAAAACATAAAGACATTTTCCAGTTTGTACATCCCATAGTCGAATGGTTTGGTCATGACTGCCACTTGCCAGTCGGTGACCACTGGGATCAAATGCCAGTGCGAAAATTGCGCCCGTATGTTCCTGCAATACCCTCAAACATTCTCCAGTTTGCACATTCCACAATCGAATGGTGAGATCAAAACTGCCACTTGCCAACCATTGACCGCTGGGGTCAAACGCGATCGCGCGAATACCGCTCTCATGTCCGCGTAACACATGCAAACAGTGATGCGTTTGCACATCCCAAAGTCGCACGGTGCAATCATAACTACTGCTTGCCAAAATTTGTCCCGTTGGGCTAAACAGAACTGTCCAGATGGATGCGCTGTGCGCTGACCATCGCTCGAAGTGCCCAGTTTGGATATTCCACACGGCGATCGACTCATCGTGTCGATTGATCGCGAGAGTTTGATTATCGGGGCTAAAGCTGACATTGCTGAATGGTGAAATCTGACAGGTTGGGCTAGAAAACGTTTTGTAGGGGTGAAGTTGCGACCGATAGTCATCTAGTTGCACACGCCACAACTGAATCGTTTCATTCTGACCACTACTGGCAAGCATTTGATCATCCGAACTGAGTCTCAGGGAGTGAATCCCACCCGTATATCCACGCAACGTTTTAAGGTTCTGTCCGTCCTGCAAATTCCATAACCGCACCGTATAGTCTTTTCCTGCACTGACCAACAATTGACTGTCGGCACTGATGGCAACCCCATAAACATCGTGTTTATGACCTTCAAGTACATGGATGGGTTGCTCGTCTTGAACACTCCACAGGCGCAGAGTGCCATCGAGACTGGCACTGGCTAACCAATGACCATCGGGGCTAAAGGTAATGTTCCAAACCCAATCGGTGTGTCCTTGCAGCAGCTTGGCACTGGAATTTATGAAACTGGTTTTTGGATGGCGATCGTGGGAGACGTAATTGCTCCACAGTCGAATCAATCCATTACGACAGCCGCTAGCGAGCAGTTGACCATCCGGGCTGTAGCGCACACACTGAACCCCGCTGGTATGCCCCTGTAAGACACTCAAGCAGTTCCCATTGCTCACATTCCAGATCCGAACGGTTGTATCATTACTGCTACTGGCTAAGGTTTGCTGATCCGGAGCGAAGTGGACAGAATAAACACTCTGGGTGTGTCCTTTCAAAACACGCAGACACTGCCCTTGCAAATTCCATAAGCGCACCGTTTTATCTTCACTGCCGCTTGCTAACTGCTGACCATCGGGACTAAAATTCACTGCTCGAACGCCACCGGTATGTTTTGTAAGCACCTGTAAGCATCGTCCACTCTCGACATCCCACAAGCGCACCGAACTATCCGTACTGCTGCTGGCTAACGTTTTGCCATCGGGACTAAAGGCAACCGACCAAACCCAGCCGATGTGACCTTCAAAGGTGGCTAAGAGTTGGGTTGTGATGATGTTCCAGAGATAGATGTTGCCAATGGAATCGCCCACTGCCATCATCTGACTGTCTGGACTCAGGTCGATCGACATGGCAATACTGAGTGTTTCTGAAAAGATAGATTTCGCTAAGTCAGCATTCTGAAAATTGACCCCGGCTAAATCGACCTGCCGTAAGTCGGCTTGCTGCACCACAAGACCCGAAAAATCTGAGCCGCGTAAGTCCACTTGAAACTGCACCAGCAGGTTAATCAGGTTGCCTGCTACGTATCCGGGTTTCTTTCCCTGTTGCGTTAATAGGTGCCTTGTTTGTGCCTCGATCGCTGCCACACTACCAAACCGAGACAGCAACCGTTCCATCACAGGTTGCACAATTAAGCGCGTCTGAATCTCTCGAATGTAATCTTTTGCTTGTACTCGCAGTAAGGGATGCATTTGCCAAACGTTAAGCTGCTGCGTCTCAAATTCAATGCAAATTTGTTGCACGAATCGTTCTGTGACATACTCCATCACCACGGGTTGCAAGAAGAATAACCCATCGTTTTTTTCAATTAGCGATCGCCTCAGTAGTGAGTTGATCAAATTAGGTACACTTTGTTGAGCAGCAGGATCAACCACGCTGTCGCGAATATCTGCGATCGAGACTGGCTCCCGATGAATTGCAAACCAGAACAGCGTTTTCTGTTCAGCTTCAGAGAGGCGAGCGAACTGACGATCCAGCAAATCGCGAATGTCTTCAAAAACAGCCAATCCCTGACTGAGATAGGGCAACACCTCGGTAATGCTGCCGTTAAATAAATCCTGAGTTGCGGCTGCCACCAGTTTTAGCGCCAAAGGATTGCCACCGTAGTGGTGGATTAAAGTCTCCCATTCAGCTTCTGAACCTGTAAACGCTCCTTTTTGCCGAAAGATGGCGCGTCCGTCATCAGGTGTTAGTCCACTCAAGGTCAGCGATCGCACCAGGGCCTGTGCGCCTTCCATCAGTGCTATTTCGCGTGGCTTTTCTCGACTAGTGAGTAACAAACAACTAAGGTGAGACGCTTCGCCAATGGCTCTGAGCAATTGTCCGTAACTTTCGTAGCCCGAGATCCATTGTCCCACTGGCTCACGCTGCAAAATGGTCTCAGCATTATCGAGAATCAATAAACACCGACGCGATCGCAGATATTGCATCAGTTTGGAAATTTGCTGATCGAGCGTGGTGGGAATGATGGGATCTTCCCCATAAAGCGGCATGAGAAATTTCAGCAGGCTCGACAGGAGTTCATCCAACGGTGGTGCGTTAGCCAGGGAGCGCCATACGACGATCTCAAATTCCGCTTGCATCTGAAGCGCAGCTTTGACCGCGATTGTACTTTTGCCAATGCCTCCAATGCCCAGTACTCCAACCAGACGGCAGCGCTCAGATACAATCCACTGCCACAGTTGTGTCAGTTCTACCTCACGCCCATAAAACGCCTCGCCATCGACTGCCGTGTCCCAGTCTTGTTGGGGATTTGTCCAGCGGCTCTCTGTCTCTTGGGATGAGGCAGGGGATGTCAGGTCTGCCTGCGTCAATTCCAGCCCAAACGCCCGGAAGAGATACTCTAATGACTGGCGATCGACCCCCAGTTCGCGCTTGAAAATGCGAGCGAGGGTATTTAGGGAGAGTCCGGTGCGATCGCTGAGATCTTCCTGGCTGAAGCGCTTACCCCAGGTTTCGTCGGATTCCGCCTGCTGTTTTGCCGTCTGAAACTTTTGCCACCCTTGAGGCGATAGAATCGCTCCTCGCACTCGCCCAGAGGTGGAGCGACCTCGTCTAGTTTTTAATGGCTTGGCATCCATAAATCAGCTAACGGTGTACGGTACAACGTAAGGGATTCCCTAAAGCATACCGCGCCATTCTCTCAGGCTGAAGGTTGCGCTGAATACAGATTAGGACGGTCAATCACCTCATCCTTACTGAAGCTTCTAAACCGAACCCTTCTCAAATTTTTGAACGGCTTGCCTAACTAGGGTTTGTTGTCTTGAGGAGAGGATAATTTTTTCCGCTTGGGAGCTGGGCATGGACTCTAGTTGTCAACTTGCTTGTCTTTTAAGCATTTGGCTATTGGCAGTTTACCCCAGTTTTCACCCCTGTCTAGGCTGGTGGGTTACTTCTGCCGAGCTGGTCTAGTTTTTTTGAAGGGGAGGTTCTAGAAAATGTCCAATCTAGGAGAACTTATGTGCCACTCCAATGATAGAGTCTGTTTACTCGCCACAGGGGGGAACTTGAGATGAAGATGAAAGGGTTCCATCTAGAAAAATGGCTCACGGTTAGCAGTGTCTTGTCTGCACTTTGTAGCCCTAACCTGAGTACCGCCCAAGTGGTTGGAGATACAACACTGCCGATAGGAGAGCGATCGCAGGTTACAGGCAATCCAAACTTTCAGATAGACGGTGGGGCAAGGCGGGGTGCCAATCTGTTCCACAGTTTGAGCCAGTTTTCTATCCCGACTGGCGGTTCTGCCTTCTTCAACAATGCCATAGATGTGCAAAACATCCTGACGCGAGTCACAGGTGGGTCGATTTCTAATATTGATGGATTAATCCGGACAAACGGTACAGCTAACCTGTTTTTGCTCAATCCCAATGGCATTATCTTTGGTGCGAATGCTTCACTCAATGTAGGCGGTTCCTTTATTGCCACCACAGCCGATGCGATGGGATTGGCTAATGGAGATATTTTTAGTGCCAATCCAGGACAACCTCTGCCCAGTCAGCTCTTGAACGTCAATCCTAATGCGTTCTTCTTCAATCAACTGGCAGCGCAAGCAATTATCAACCGCTCGACGGCTAACAACGGAATCGGGCTTCAGGTGCCAGCGGGACAGAGCCTGTTGCTAGTGGGTGGTAATGTCGGGTTAGAAGGTGGGCAGATCGTGAGTCCGGGGAGCCGCGTGGAGTTGGGTGCCGTTGCCGGACAGGGGACAGTAGGGCTGAGTGAAACGGCAGGTGATTGGCAGTTGAGTTTTCCCGATGGTGTAGTGCGGGCAGATGTTTTCCTCAGCAACAGCTCTCTTATAGATGTTCGTGGAGGGGGTGGCGGGAGTATGACAATCACGGCTCGGAACTTGACCCTGAACGGGGGAAGTACCCTTCGGGTGGGAATCGAAGACGGGTTGGGCTTTGCTGGCGCGCAAACGGGAGATATACAGCTTGATGTGACAGAAGCAATCAACCTAACTGATGGCAGCCTCATCAGTATCCGAGTGGGTTCTGGAAGTACAGGTAATGCAGGTAGCATCAACATCACGACAGGGTCGCTTTCTGTCACAGGGACTGCTCAGTTGGGTTCCGACACGTTTGGGCAGGGGAATACAGGTAGTATAAATATTAATGCCCGCGATACGGTGTCTTGGAGCGGTGATGGTGTTATAGGTGGCACTGCGGTGCAACCAACGGCTGTCGGTAATGCTGGCGATTTCAACATCACGACAGGGTCGCTTTCTATCACAAATGGCGCGAAACTGGGTTCGGTCACGAGAGGGCAGGGGAATACAGGCAGTGTGAATATTGTTGCCCGCGATACTGTCTCTATGGATGGCTTCGGCAGTCTTATAGCTAGTGGTGTAGACCCAACGGGTGTCGGTAACAGTGGTGATATTAACATTACGACGGGGTCGCTGTCTCTCACCAATAGCGGTCAAGTGAGTTCCTACACGAGAGGACAGGGAAATACAGGCAGGGTGAATATTATTGCCCGCGATCGCGTCTTCTTGGATGGTCAAGTAAGCAACTACAGCAGTGCTATATTCAGCCTCGTGACCTCAACTGGTGTTGGTAATGGTGGTGGTATCAACATCACGACAGGGTCACTGTCTCTCACAGGAGGCTCTCAACTGACTTCCAGCACTTTGGGACAGGGAGATGCAGGCAGCATCAATATCAATGCCCGCGATCGCGTTTCCATCGATGGTGCTGCGTATGGAGGCTTTAAAAGCGATATCTTGACGCAAGTGGAATCAGGAGCTACGGGTCAAGGAGGAGATGTTTATATTACAACGGGTTCGCTGTCCCTAACCAACGGAGGTAGCATAAGCACCGGCAATTTTGGTGGGATAGGCAATGCAGGTCGTGTTACCATTAACGCTCGTGACTCCGTACAAATTAGTGGCACAGCCACTGTGCCTATAATCGACATCGACAACCGCAGTAGGGTGGTTACCTCGGTGAGTCCAGAAGCTGTGGGAAGCGGAGGAGACGTGGGCATCACTACAGGTTCACTCTCTGTTTCCAACCAAGGGAGAATCATCACAAATACTGAGGGACAAGGGCAGGCAGGAAATATCCAGATTCAGGCAAGTGGTACTGTCTCGTTTGATGGGGGAGATGCTATCAGTACACTTGAGCCAAGTGGATCGGGTAGAGGCGGCGATATTGAGATCGCAGCGCGATCGCTCTGGGTTCTCAATAACGCTCAACTTTCAGCTTCCACCTTTGGAGAGGGAGACGCAGGCAACATCACCACCAGTGCCGATACAGTAGGTTTGAGCAGTGGTGGACGGTTGCTCACCACGACGTTTAGCGGTGGTCAAGCAGGCGACATCAGAGTGAACACACCCGACTTGCAATTGTCCGGGGCGTCCAGTGGTTTATTCGCTCAAACCACCACGGCTGCCGATGCTGGCAACGTCACCGTTCAACCACTCGGCGACGGGCAACGTGTCCGAGTCACCCTACAGGATGGGGCGCAGATTTCTGCTTCCACGGAGGGCAGCGGTCGCGGTGGCACGTTGACCATTACTGCTCCAGACTCGATTACACTCACAGGTAATGGTTCCGTCATTACTGCTGGAACGGGAAGTAGTGGAGCAGGGGGGAACCTCAACCTCCGCACCGGAACCTTAAACATTCAAGATCGGGCAGAAGTCACCGTCAGTAGTTCGGGTACGGGTATTGCTGGCAACTTGGAAGTGGATGCCGAGCGCATTTTTCTCAACAATGGGGGCAGAATTCGAGCCGATACGACAGGTGGTGGTGGGAATATTAATTTGCGATCGCCCCTAATTCTCTTACGAAATGGCAGTAGCATCTCAACCAACGCGACTGGCGGCAACATTCCTGGCGGCAACATCCGCATCAATACAGACAATTTGGTTGCCGTCCCTTCCGAAAATAGTGACATCAGCGCCAATTCTGAGGATTTCCGGGGCGGTAACGTAACCGTTAGAGCGAATGGCATCTTTGGCATCGAGTTTAGAGAGCAAATGGCTCCTTTAAGCGACATCACCGCCACAGGTGTAAGTTCGGACTTTAATGGCACAGTAGACATCATCACACCAGGAATTGACCCGGCAAGAGGACTAGCCCAATTACCGACAGAGGTAGTGGATGCGTCGGACGAAATCGCTCAAGGCTGTCCTGCTAGTCAAGGCAACTCGTTCGTCGTCACGGGTCGGGGTGGCTTACCGCCCACTCCTGAACAACAATTAGACGATGATGCCGAATGGCTTGACCGACGCAGGCTAACAGTTGCTCAACAAACTCCACACCCAACACCCCGCACCTCAAGGGCTCGCATCTCAAACCCCAGATCCTACACCCCAATTATCGAAGCAACAGGATGGCAGATGACTCCCACTGGCAAGGTCATCTTGTTTGCCGCCACGCCTGACTTAACGGTGCCGCCTTGGCTGAATCAGCCAGTTACCTGCCCAAGCAGGCGCTAAACTGCTCAAGTAAAATCAACGTTCTTATCTTAAGTGTCAACTTACTTATCTTTTCTGGTCTTAATTCTGCAAGACCTTCGATAACAATACTGCTCTCAGCCACGAACAAGACATCTGCTGATGTTATACCAAGTCGCGTTCCAAACCGTAAAACCCTTAGTGCAGGCGTCTCCCTACGTAAGCTTTGCGTCCCGGACTTACATTACACGTTTGATAGCAACTTGGTATTAGCACCGGAAGGAGCAGCGTAATTACATGAATAAGGTGCATCGGAACAGGCGAATCAATCAGGGAGTATCGATTATGCATCGCGTCTTTTCAAAAAGAGGATGGCTGCGATTCCTTCAATTTGCCTTGTTGGGACTTTTTATTGCCGTTAGCCTTCATGCAGAGATTGCAGTGGCAGTACAAGGGACTAGCAACTGGTTTGGGGCAGAGAATACAGGGCAACAGATAGCCGCTACATCAGATTCCCTTCAGCCCACTGCAACTTCTTCCGCAGCTCAACTCGTGCAGCAGGCAGAAGACCGCTATCAGGCAGGACAACTCCCAGACGCGATCGCTCTTTGGCAACAAGCCGTAACCCTCTACCAGACCCAAGGCGATCGCCTCAATAAAGCACTTGTTCTCAGTTTCCTCACCACAGCCTTTGAAGACTTGGGACAGTGGACGCAAGCGAATGGAGCGATCGCTCAGGCAATCTTGCTGTTAAACGCTCAAAACCCAGTATCCAATCCAGATAGCTCATACGTTCTCGCCCAAGTTCTCACCGTTCAAGGAAACCTGCAACTGCGAGAGGGCAAAGCAACAGAAGCACTCTTAACTTGGAAGCAGGCTGAGACGGCTTACCGCAAAGCCAACGATACCAGCGGCATCTTGGGTAGCCAAATCAACCAGGCAAGGGCTTTACAGGCAGAGGGACTTTACAGACGAGCCACAACCCTGCTCACACAGGTGGAACAGTCCCTGCAAAGCCAGCCCGATTCGCGCCTTAAAGTGACAGGGTTGCGAAACCTGGGCAAGATGCTGAGGTTAGTTGGCAATCTGGCTCAATCTCGGGTTGTCTTGGAGCAGAGTTTAGCGATCGCTCTCCAACTCCGAGATGATACACCTCAATCTACATCAGACATCAGCGGCATTCTGCTAAGTTTGGGGAACACGACTCGCGTCCAAGGAGAAAACGATACTGCACTAGCCTACTACCAACGGGCGGCAACTACCGCTGCCTCACCTACAGCAAAAACTCAAGTTCAACTTGTTCAGTTAAGTTTGCTAGTGGAAGCCGATCAACAGGCGGACGCTTTAGCGCTATTGCCAGAAATTCAATCCCAGCTTGCCAACTTGCCCCCTGGTCGTCTGGCTGCGTTTGCCCGAATCAATCTAGCTCAGAGCTTTATGAAGATGAGCAGTAAGGGAACAGGGAAGGCGTTATCTTCCAATCTTCTCAACACCTCAGCCCAGGAACTTGCGACGGCTGTTGGGCAAGTTCGCACCCTTGGAGATGCTCGTGCCGAATCTTATGCCCTTGGCACTCTAGGCAGCCTCTATGAGATGACCCATCAGTGGGACAGCGCTAGAACCCTGACCAAACAAGCCCTCACCTTAGCTCAGTCAATTGATGCACCCGATATTGCCTATCAGTGGCAGTGGCAGCTAGGACGGATTTTCTGTCAAGGCACACAGCAGCTCTGCGCCTCCACAGGAAATCTGCAAAATGCGACCTCTGCCTATGCAGACGCCGTCAAAATGCTGCAATCCCTCCGTAGTGACCTAGCTGCCGTTAATCAAGATGTGCAGTTCTCATTTCGAGAAAGCGTCGAACCTGTCTATCGACAGTTTGTGGAACTGCTGTTGCAATCACAAGGCAATGCGCCCAGTCAGGAAAACCTAAAACAAGCTCGTGAAGCGATCGAAGCACTCCAGTTGGCGGAACTCGATAACTTTTTTCGACAAGCATGTGTTAATGCTCGTCCGGTAGAAATTGACCAGATCGACCCTCACGCTGCGGTCATTTACCCAATCATTCTGCCCCACCAGTTTGCGGTTATTGTGTCCTTGCCTAACCAACCTTTGCGCTATCACAAGACACTATTGTCTCAAGCCGAGGTAGAGCGCATCCTAGACCAAATGCGTCAAGCTCTCAGACCTACTGCCTTTATTGAAGAATTGTTGCCCATTACGCAGCAAGTCTACGATTTGCTCCTGCGTTCTGAGGAAGCTGAATTTGTGGCAAGTGGTGTTAAAACTCTTGTGTTTGTGCCAGATGGTTTGCTCCGCAATCTGCCGATGGCAGCTCTCCATGATGGTCAGCGATATCTGATTGAAAAATACAGTATTGTACTCACTCCTGGTCTACAACTGCTTCAGACCCGATCGCTCGAACGCCAGCGGATGCAAGGGTTATTGGCAGGATTAAGTCAAGCCCGCGATAATTTTTCGGCACTGCCGAACGTTGTGCTTGAGATTAACCAAATTGAAGCAGAAATTCCGGCTCAGGTGCTGCTGGATCGATCATTTACCAATCGAGCGTTTCAAACCCAGGTTGATTCCACGCCTTCGCCGATCGTTCACCTGGCAACGCATGGTCAGTTTAGCTCGAATGCTGACAATACCTTCATCCTAGCCTGGGATGGACGCATCAATGTCAAACAATTAGACCAACTGCTCCGCTCTAGAGAGGGAAAGCTCAACCCGATCGAACTGCTGGTTCTCAGCGCCTGTCAAACAGCAACGGGGGATAAGCGGGCTGCCTTAGGGATGGCAGGTGTTGCGGTGCGATCGGGGGCACGAAGTACCCTCGCCTCGTTGTGGTCGGTGAGCGATCGCTCCACAGCATCCCTAATGATTAAGTTTTACCGTGAGTTAGGTAAGCCTGGAATTACAAAAGCCGAAGCCCTACGTCGCGCCCAGGTAGATTTGTTACACCAAGACAATTATACTTCTCCTTACTACTGGGCACCGTTTGTTCTTTTAGGAAATTGGCTTTAAAGCATTATGTATTTTATAAAATCCCTGTTGTGTGGCGTACCCATTGGAATTGCCCTGACCGTAAAACTGGCGATTCCTCATAGTGCGGCTTCACTAGTTAAAGTTGCACAACTCAAGCAAAGCAATCCTCCGCCTCCGCCTGAGAATCCGGATAGCTCGGCACCAGGAGGGCGGCGTGCTCCAACGGCCTGTCCTCAAGATGAAGCGACAACAACTGGTCCGGCCCTGACCGCCCTCAGCCCAACAACCAAACCAGGCTTAAGCCTAGCAGAGCATCCAACATTTCTCGTATACGTACCAAAAACCAGCGCCAAAACCGCAGAATTTAGCATACGCAATCGAAACGGTAGAGGTGTGTATCGGACAACACTTGCCTTAACGAATACTCCTGATACTGTCAGCGTCAGCCTTCCACCTCAAGCACCACCTTTAGAGATTGGCAAGCAATATACCTGGTCGTTTGCCGTGATTTGTAATCCGAATGATCGCGTTGAAGATCGATTTGTCACAGGTATGGTTCAACGCACCGAACTCGATCCAACTCGATTGAGCCAAATTGAACAGGCGTCTCCCAAAGAACGCATTTCGCTATACCAGAAAACTGACATTTGGTACGATCCCCTCACCATCCTGTTTGAGCTACGGCGCACCCAACCCAATGACCCAAGCATCAGTGTAATGTGGCGTGAATTCCTGCAATCGGGGGGCGTGGATGCCATGATTAGATAGCAAGTCAAGTGAACTACATAGAGTCGTCCCGGCGATTATGATAAAGAGAACTCGCGTTGAGTGAGCGCGTTCCTGCTATGTGGATAACCCTGAAACAGCAACTTTGGCGATGGCGTGGAGTCCTAATAACAGTTCCCAGCGTTGCTGGGGGATTGCTGATTTTGCGATTAGTTGGAACACTACAGCTCATGGAGCTAGTGGCGCTTGACCAGATGTTTCGGCTACGCCCCTCTGAACCTACCGACCCTCGAATTGTCCTCGTTACAGTTGATGAGTCAGATATTAAGGAGCTAGGGCAATGGCCCATGTCTGACGAAGTCTTGGCTCGCTTAATTTTATCACTCAAACAACAGCAGCCTAAACTAATTGGTCTTGATATATTTCGAGATTTACCCGTAGAACCCGGTCATCAAGAATTAGTTAACGTCTTCACCTCCACACCGAATTTAATTGGGATTGAGAAAGTCATTAAAACCGCTGAAGGGCAGGTGATCGATGCCCCACCAGTCCTAAAACAGCGCGATCGATCAAGTGCAAGCGATCTGTTGTTAGACACAGATGGAAGGGTTCGTCGCAGTCTAGTGTATTTAAGAACTCCAGATAATCAATCGATATTTACGCTAGGAGCAAGGTTAGCGTTTGCATATCTTGAAGGTAAAGGTATCAGCCGCCAACCCATTAACCGGGAACAGATGCAGTTTCGATTGGGTCGAGCAACATTTACGCCCTTGCAATCAAATGATGGCGGTTACGTTGATGTTGATGCTCGTGGGTATCAAATTTTGTCAAACTTCCCCAAATTCCAAAAAGGCTTCCGCACGATTTCGATAACCGATGTATTGCAGGGGCGAATGCCACGTGATTTTGTGCGCGATCGCATTGTCTTGATAGGGATAACAGCAGAGAGTGTTGAGAACCGCTTTTTCACATCCTACACTACTAACTCAATTGCAGCACCCTCTGGTGTTGAAGTTCACGCTTTGTTAACCAGTCAATTACTGAGTGCTGCTTTAGATGAACGCCCTCTACTTCGCACTTGGTCAGAACCCTTGGAGTGGCTGTGGATCGTTTTGTGGTCAACAATCGGAACACTCATAGGTTGGACATCTCCTTCTCCTCGACGGACAGCATCTAGAGTTGTTCTCTTGGGAATCGCTCTTTTAGGCAGTGCATATGTGCTGTTTCTAATAGGTTGGTGGCTGATTATCATTCCACCCCTATTTGCTCTGGTAGCATCTGCTATTACAAGCAACGGCTATCTACTGTGGGAAAACCTGAAGGACTATGCCCGCACGCTAGAACAAAAGGTAGAAGAGCGGACATTGAAATTACAACAGGAAATTGTCGAGCGTAAACAAGCCGAGTTAGCCCTTGTGGAGAGTGAAGCACGATTTCGACAGCTTGCAGGAGCAACGGTTGAGGCGATCGCCATTACAGAGCAGGGCAAAATTATCGATGCTAACGAAGCCTTTATCCAAATGTTTGGCTACCTATTATTTGAGACAGTTGGGATGAGAGCGAGCAATCTTGTCTCTCCAGACTCTCGCGAGATTGTTGTTCAGAATATGCAATCTGGCTATGAAGGGTCTTATGAGACTGTTGGTCTCCGAAAAGATGGCACGACATTTCCAGCAGAAATCCGAGCAAAAGTGACCACTTATGGTGAGCGTGTGGTTAGAATCGCTTCAATCCGCGACATTAGCGATCGCAAACGAGCCGAACAAGCCTCGATTCTGGAAGAACGCAACCGCATGGCACGAGAAATTCACGATACATTAGCGCAGGCTTTTACAGGCATTTTGCTCCATATAGGATCTGTAACACAAATGCTGGCAAATAATTCGGGCTCTGCTCAGATATATCTGGAAAGGCTGGAAAAGATTAATGAATTAGCTCGAACCGGACTTGCTGAAGCTCGTCGTTCAGTGGTAGCGCTCCGTCCCCAGTTGTTAGAAGAGAGTACTTTACAGAGTGCTCTACATCGCCTCGTGACTCAAATGCGGTCAACTACCAAGACCACTTTAATCTACGAAAGCAAGGGTGTAATTTATTCCCTACCGACAGAAGTGGAAAATCACTTACTTCGCATTGGACAGGAAGCTTTAACAAACGCCATCAAATACGCCAATGCTAGTAAAATTCTGGTTGAACTAGTGTACGACGATGCTCAATGTCTTCTGCGCATTAAAGATGATGGACAGGGCTTTGGGGTTGGGAGCATTTCATCACTTAGTGGTTTTGGTTTGTTGGGAATGAGCGAGCGAGCAGAACGGATTGATGCACACCTAGCGATTCAAAGCCAACCTGGGCAAGGAACAGAAATTGTTGTTATTGTCAACCGGGAGTGAAAATCACCATGAGTCAATCCACTAAAATTCGGGTTCTGATTGTTGATGATCACTCCCTTGTTACAGAAGGATTGGCAAACATTATTAACTATGATCCAGAAATGACAGTGGTTGCTCAAGCGGAAGATGGACAACAGGCGATCGATCGTTATCGTGAACATCAGCCTGATGTCACCCTCATGGATTTACGAATGCCGAGAATGACAGGGGTTGAAGCTATTACTGCGATTTGTGCTGAATTTAAGTCAGCTCGCATTATTGTGTTAACCACATACGATGGCGATGAAGATATTTATCGAGGATTGCGAGCAGGTGCTCAGGGCTATCTGCTTAAAGATGCAAAACCAAATGAACTTTTGAATGCGATCCGCATCGTTCATAATGGTCAGCAGTATGTTTCTCCGACCGTGGGAAGAAAATTGGTAGAACGGATGAGCAATCCAGTACTCAGTGAACGAGAGCTAGAAGTGCTCCGTTTAATGGCGCAGGGATTGAGTAATCAAGACATTGGAACTGCTCTAAATATTGGTGAAAGCACTGTTAAATCGCATGTGACTCGTATTTTGAGCAAGCTGGGAGTTAGCGATCGCACGCAAGCCGTCATTGCGGCTGTTAAACGTGGGCTTGTTAGTTTATAGGTTTCACTTTAGTTGAGACTTGGATTGCGACTTTAGTCGGAGACAAGCTACTGCTTTTGGTGGATGACTTCGTCCATCCTTATGTCGTGCCAAATTATGGACTTTCAGTGGACGACATGTAGGAATCAATTACCTATATTGAATTCATGCAAACGCTAACAGCAATTTAGTTGCAGGGTTTAAGTTTGCTTGACAGGTCTGAAAGATGGCTGACGATCGCGAGCATCATTCCTTGTTTGCCCCGCCTTTAATTCAGGATCACATTCAAGGTGTGCTAAGTGCCAGTGTTGTACTCATTATGTATGGAGATTATGAATGTTTTCAAAGTGCAAACGCCTATCGGTTGATTAAAGCCGCTCAACAGCAGTTAAGTCCTTCTTTCCAGGAGAATGATGTGTGTTTTATCTTTCGTCATTTTCCCCAGATACAGATTCATCCTCATGCTCAACGGGCAGCGGAAGCAGCGGAAGCAGCAGCAATGCAAGGTCAGTTTTGGCAGATGCATGAGATGCTCTTTATCCATCAACAAGCGTTAGAAAACGGGTACCTCGTGGAATATGCGAATCGTCTGGGACTTGATATTCCTCGATTTTTGCAAGACTTATCCAAAGGAGTTTATGCCGATCGCATCATTGCAGACATTGAAGGTGGATATCAAAGTGGGGTAGAAGCTGCACCAGCTTTGTTTGTTAATGAGATTCGTTATCGCGAGCGTTGGACTATTGAGCAATTAACAGTAGCCATTTCTCAGGTCTAACTACTTCCGGTTCATTTCCTGCTGCTTTCCTCCATGCCGAATGATTAAGTCGCGTTTTAACTCAAAGAACTTGAGTGGTTTGCCCAATCGCGATCACAGAAGAATAAAAAGCAACTAATCTGAACATCAAATCCACCAACCTAAAGGAGAACAAGATGACCAGCAATACTGTAAACAGCCAAAACATGAAACTCGAGATTGTGGTAATACCTGTTGCCGATGTCGATCGCTCCATAGACTTCTATAAAACGTTGGGATGGCGATTGGATGCCGACTTTCCTGGCGAGAATGGCTTCCGGGTGGTGCAACTGACTCCTCCTGGATCGGAGTGCTCAATCATCTTTGGTAAAGGAGTATCGTTAGCCGAGCCAGGTTCAGTTCAGGGTCTGTACCTCATCGTTTACGACATTGAGGCAGCCCGCGCCGAACTGGTTGAGCGGGGTGTCGAGGTGAGTGAGATATTTCACGACATCGCAGGGATCTTCCACCACGCCGGAACCGAAGGACGGGTACCGGGTCCCGATCCGGAACGTCGCGACTATGCCTCGTATGCCTCGTTCAGTGACCCAGACGGCAATGGTTGGATACTTCAAGAGGTCAGGGTGCGACTTCCAGGACGGTAACAAGACATCCGACAGAAGTGAAGTTCATAACAGAGATTATGGCAAGGAAATGGGTGGAGAAGTAGAGGAGTGGAGAAGTAGAGGAGTTACTTATCATCCCCTCTATCCCCTTACTCCTCTACTCCTTCCGCTATCAGCGCAATGTAGTGCCGTACTAGGCAACAAGTTTTGGAGGAGTCACAAATGAAGATTTTTGTTGCCGGGGGAACAGGAGCTATCGGTCGTCCGCTACTCGACCAATTACTTGCCAAAGGACACAACGTTGTAGCGATGACCCGCTCCCAAGAAAGAGTACAGTCATTAGTGGCAGAGGGAATCGAACCTGCAATCGCAGATGTATTCGACGCAGATTCAGTTAAAGCGGCTATCGCCCACGCTCAACCGGAGGTGGTGATTGAACAACTCACCGCCCTACCCAGGACTTACAGCCGCGAATCAATGAGTGCAGCAGGGCCTTTGAATACGCGCATTCGGTTGGAAGGGGGTGCCAATGTGCTGGCAGCAGCACAGGCAGCAGGGGTGCGCCGTTACCTGAGACAGTCGGTCGCCTTCTGGGGAATTCCCGGTGCTGGATTGGCAGACGAGGAAACACCGTTATCGCTTGATGCCTCTCCCGCCGTTGCCGCCGATGCTCGCCTCGTAACTGAGATTGAACGTCGTTTATTGGAAAGGTCCAATCTCGAAGGAATTGCCTTACGCTATGGTTTCTTCTACGGACCCGGCACCTGGTTCAACCCAGATGGCGATGTAGCGCAACAGGTGCGGCTGCAACAGTTTCCAATTGTGGGCAATGGTGATGGTGTCTGGTCGTGGTTACACATTGAGGATGCAGCGATCGCTACGGTTGCAGCAGCAGAGCAGGGCAACAGGGGTGTTTATCTGATTGCCGATGATCAGCCTCTAGCGGTGCGCGACTGGCTGTCTGCGTTTGCGCGATCGCTGAATGCTCCACCCCCGCCACGAGTATCTGTTGAAGATGCTCTCCAAAGGGAGGGTGGTGCGGACATTGTTTACTACGGAACTCAGATGCGAGGCGCATCGAATGCCAAGGCAAAACGCGAACTGAATTTCCAGCCGCGACCCTTGGAATGGATGGTTAACACCGTTGCGGCTCAGGCTAGCTAACCCGTTCAAGGAGAAGCAAGATGAAGATTGCTCAGTATGCACAGGTTTGAATAGATGAATGAAGGAGGAATTCATGGTTACTGCCAAAATTCTCGCTTTTGCCGGGAGTGCTCGCAACGATTCTTTCAACAAAAAACTGGTGAAAATTGCCGTTGAGGGAGTTAAAGCCGTAGGTGCAGACGTGACCTATCTAGACTTCCGCGATCTGCCCTTACCGCTCTATGATGCGGATTTGGAGGAGGCTGAGGGGCTGCCAGAGAATGTCCTCAAGCTCAAGTCCCTGCTGACAGCGCATCAGGGATTCTTGATTGCCTGCCCAGAATACAACGGTTCGATCACCCCACTGCTGAAAAATGCGATCGATTGGGCATCACGTTCTGAACTGGGCGAACTTTCACTGGAGTGTTTCAAAGACAAGGTTGCGGTGTTAATAAGTGCTTCCCCTGGAACGTTGGGGGGCTTACGAGGATTAGTTCATGTCCGTTCCCTTCTTGGCAACATTGGAGTTCTGGTGTTGCCCGATCAGCAGACAATTGGGAACGCTTATCAAGCGTTTGATGAGAATGGCAATTTGAAAGATGAAGCGCAACAGACAAGTATCCTGCAACTTGGCAGCAAACTCGCAACAGTGACTGCCAAACTCAATCTCCCTATCTAAACAAAGTAGAGCATTTCAATGTTCAGTGATCCAGACCGTAAAGGTTGGATGCTCCAGAAGGTGAAGGTGCCGATTCCGGGGTTGACATGACTAACGGGACTTAGACATTTTATAGCCCCTAAAAGGGCTGAAAACCTCTCTGAGCAAGGAAAAGAGGTCGCCGACCAAAAAATGCCTGAAACCCTTGTGAATACTGAGTTTATGCTCTTTTAAGCTGAAACTATTTTTGTGTCTAGGTTTGAAGCCATTTTTTTGTCAGTTTTTGTCTAAGCCCCGCTAAGAGTGACAAGGAGCCAAACGTAACAGGCTTTTCGCTCCTTTTGATACCCGCCATCAGTGCAACAGTCAGGTACTAACCGAAACAGCTAAAGCCAACAAACTAGACAACACCTAAAACGAGGACACACGATGAAAACGCAGAAAGTATGGTTCATTACCGGAGCCTCCAGGGGCTTTGGCTTAGAAATTGCTAGAGCAGCCCTGGCAGCAGGCGACCAGGTCGTGGCAACGGTTCGCACTCAGCCCGCACAACTCGCCACTACCCTGCACAACCACCCGGATCTGTACGTGGTGCAGATGGATGTCACCCAGGAAGACCAGGTACAAGCGGCTGTCCAGCAAGGCATTGCCCGTTTCGACAGGGTTGACATCTTAGTCAACAATGCTGGATATGGTATGGTGGCTGCGATCGAAGAAGCCACGGATGCTGAAGTTCGCAAACAGTATGACACCAATGTGTTTGGTTTACTGAATGTGACTCGTGCGGTGTTGCCCTACCTACGCCAGCAGAAATCTGGGCGGGTGATCAATATCTCGTCTTTGTTTGGCTACGATGCGGTTCCAGGCTGGGGATTGTATGGGTCTACCAAATTTGCGGTCGAAGGGATCTCGAAAGGACTCGCAGTGGAATTGGCACCGCTTGGCATTCACGTTACAGCAGTTGCTCCTGGTCTTTTTACGACCGACTTCCTGAGCACTGAATCCTATGTTGCTGGTAAAACTATCATCGCTGATTACCAGGAAACAGTAGGACCGATACGGATCGGAGCCGATGAGCTACATGGCAACCAACCCGGTGATCCAAAAAAGTTTGCTCAGGTGATTATTCAACTCGCCAATACAGAACGTCCGCCGCTGCATTTGCCCGTCGGGAAGGACACGATTGACCTGTACCGGAGCAACGCCGCGAAAATGGCACAGGAAATCGAAGCATGGCTGCCAGTCGCTACCACCACCGACCATGATCGCCGCATAACGGCTTCGACCATAGCCTGACCTGCAACATTCACACATTATTTCCAAAGGAGTTTTACTATGAGCACTGAACAGAAAGTTGCTGTTATTACCGGCGCGTCGCAGGGCATCGGCGCAGCTCTTGTCAAAGCATACCGCGATTGCAACTATCGGGTGGTCGCGACCTCGCGCTCGATCGAGCCGTCGGACGATGATGAAGTCCTAACGATACTCGGTGACATCGCCGATCGAAAAACTGCTGAGCGTGCGATCATCGAAGGTGTGACCCGATTTGGGCGCATTGACACGCTCATCAACAACGCTGGCATCTTCATCGCCAAGCCATTTACCCAATACACCGAGGCAGACTACGAGACGTACCTGGGTACCAACGTCACTGGCTTTTTTCACATGACACAACTCGCCATCGCCGAGATGGAAAAGCAGGGCAGCGGTCATATCGTGCAGATTTCGACGAGCCTGGTTGATAACCCGATCGCGGGCGTACCGTCCGTGCTCGCATCACTGACGAAGGGTGGACTGAATAGCGCGACCAAATCACTCGCGATTGAGTATGCGAAGCGCGGTATCCGGGTGAACGCGGTGGCGCTGGGTACCATCAAGACGCCAATGCATCCCGTCGAGACCCATGCACAGCTCGATGCTCTGCACCCGATCGGTCATATAGGCGAGATCTCCGATGCCATCGATGCAATCCTCTACCTCGAATCAGCCAACTTTGTGACGGGTGAAATTCTTCACGTCGATGGTGGACAGAGTGCGGGTCACTAACACTACCTTGCGCTCAGAAAAATGACTCTGACGCTCTCAAACAAGATTGCTAAATCGTCCAACGTGCTGACAAAGGAACACAGACCATGCCCCAGCTCGAAAAAGGAAAGATCTACGAACTACGCATTTATCACGCCATGCCCGGACGATTACCAGCGCTGCTTGCGCGCTTCCAGAACCACACGCTGCGGATTTGGGAAAAGCATGGCATCCGCCAGGCTGGATTCTGGACAACGCTGATTGGCGAGAGCGAGAGTAACCAGCTCACTTACCTGCTTGCTTGGGACAGCATGACCGAGCGTGAGGAACGTTGGAGTGCATTCCTCGCTGACCCCGAATGGATCGCGACTAAGACCGAAACTGAGAAGGACGGTCCACTCGTGCAGAACATTCGTAACGAGTTGCTGGTACCGACCGCCTTTTCCTCGGTGAAGTGAGCAGTGGAGCGAGTGCCGGAACTCCAACCTATACCATCCGGCAATGCAGACTCCTTACCGTCACAACTGAGTAATGCGGACAGACAATCACTTAAAGACAGATATCTTGCTTCTATAAGCAACCGTGGGAGATACTTATGTGGCCTAAAACAGAACTGATAGATCTGCTCAAGATCACGCATCCAATAATTCAGGCTCCGATGGTTGGCGCTTCCACACCTGAGTTGGTGGCGGCTGTTTCTAATGCAGGAGGTCTTGGCTCGTATGGTGGGGCGGCCACCCCACCAGCCAAACTTCGCCAGATTATCAGGCAAATTCGAGAGCTGACGAACCAACCCTTTTCAGTTAATTTGTTTGCCCCAGCAGTTGAAGCGTATCAACTTACACCTGAGCAGCAAACACCAATGTCTGAGCTATTAATAAAGTGGCACAACGAACTAGACGCCGGACCTGTGCCCGAACCAATACCGATACTAGGACCATTCGCAGATCAATTTGCTGTCCTGCTTGAGGAGAAAATACCTGTCTTTAGTTTCCACTTTGGTCCTGCGCCAATTGAAGCAATTCGTGAGATACATGCGATCGGCTCAATTGTATTGGCAACCGCAACAACCGTCCGTGAAGCCAAAGCTCTCGTCGAAGCAGGAGTCGATGTCATCATAGCCCAGGGCTTTGAAGCCGGAGGTCATCGCGGGACCTTTGCGGTACCTTATGAACACGGATTGATTGGAACAGCCGCGTTAGTGCCACAGATAGCTGATGCAGTATCGGTTCCGGTCGTTGCGGCGGGCGGAATCATGGATGCTCGTGGCATCGTTGCTGCATTTGCACTTGGGGCAAGCGGGGTACAGATGGGAACCGCCTTTCTGGCTTGCCCTGAGAACAATATCCCAGAAGTCTATAGGCAGGCGGTACTCAAGTCTAAGGACGAAGATACGGTTATTACTGAAGTATTTTCTGGCAAACCCGCCAGAGCAATCCGAAATCGATTTATACGTGAAATGGAAAATAACAGGGGTAAGGTGCTGCCATTCCCAGCTCAGATGTCTATAGGGCGGGTTTTATATCAGGCTTCTGCTCAACAATCAAGTCCAGATTTTGCCACTATGTGGGCAGGACAGGGAGCAGCATTAGCCGAAGCTCTCTCGGCAGGTGAGCTGATCGAAAAGATGATACAAGAATTTCAAACTGTAACTGCTTCTTTACAACTCAAATAATAAGTTAAGAGTTCAGACCAAAGTCTATCTCTGAACAAGTGCTTGCAAATGAAGATAACTGAGTTAAAGCTATATGACTCATTTTGCTATTATCTGTCCAGCGGTAACGGGTCACCTCAACCCGATGTTTGCATTAGGTCGTGAACTGCAATGGCGCGGTCATCGCGTTACCTTTATCGGAGTTCTCGATGCCCAAGCTACGACACGAGCAGCAGGATTGGAATTTCAGGCGATCGCAGAATCTGAGTATCCTTTGGGGGCGATTCCAAAATTGAGTGCACAACTGGGGGAACTGAGCGGACTTGCTGCATTGCGTTACGCCTTTCGTAATTTCCAACAACAGTTGAATGCTGCGTTACTTCGGGATGCCCCAGGAGCGATCGAGGAGGCTGGTGTAGAAGCATTACTGGTGGATCAAGTCATACCAGTGAGAGGGACTCTTGCAGAATTTCTGGACATACCGTTGATTGAGGTATGCAATGCTTTGATCGAGAATCCAGACGACACCATCCCGCCTTTTTTTACAACCTGGAGCTATAACCCAGCCTGGTGGGCGCGTCTACGTAATCGAGCGGCTAACCTTCTGTTTAGTCGCATCGTAGGCTCAATCGAGCAGGTAAATCAACAGTATCGCCGACAGTGGAAGTTACCTCTGCACTCTAGTAGCAACGAGCGATTTTCCCCACTGGCGATTGTGAGTCAACAGCCTGCTGAGTTTGAATTCCCGCGCCAAACATTGCCCGATTACTTCCATTTCACAGGACCGTACCATGACTCAAGCGGGCGGGTACCTGTCGATTTCCCCTATGAAAAGTTGACTGGGCAACCGCTGATTTACGCTTCTATGGGAACCCTACAAAATCGTCAGCAAAAAGTTTTCCAATGTATCGCAGAGGCATGTGTTGGGTTAGATGCTCAGTTGGTGATTTCTCTGGGGGGTTCCGGTAGCCCAGAATCCTTGCAAGGGCTGCCCGGAAACCCTTTGGTTGTCGGCTATGCACCTCAACTAAAACTGCTCAAAAAAGCAACGCTCACCATCACTCATGCAGGCTTGAATACCACTCTAGAATGCCTCACCGATGGGGTGCCGATGGTGGCGATTCCCATTGCCTTTGACCAGCTTGGAAATGCAGCGCGTATCGCTTGGACAGGGGCAGGAGAGTTCGTTCCCCTATCGCGATTGAGTGTCCCTAGGTTGCGAGGCGCTATACAACGGGTGCTGACTCAAGAGTCTTACAAAAAGAATGCAACTAGGCTACAAGAAGCCATTCGCAAAGCAGGTGGGGTTAGTCGAGCCGCTGATATTATCGAACAGGCTGTATCCATAGGGAAGCCTGTCTTGGCTCAAGCACGGTAATAGATAAATTTTTCTACGTTTAGGGTAACTCAACTTTTTGTTTTTTTTTGCTTGGCTTCATGCGACGTTTGTAGAAGGCAATTCAGCTTCTTATAGGCAGCAAAAAAGTATGCTTTGCCCTACGCCTCAAACAGGATGCATTTGTCAAGAAACCCGGCAAAACCTATCAAAAGCTCAGTGAAATAGGTTTGGCTCTTGGAATGAAACTGTTTAACAAAGGATGGCATCAGTGAATTACTACTGGCTCGCCAACTGATTCTAGGAATGAATTGGAATCAGTTGGATGAGAGGTAACAGTTCAATTCATCCCACCCCTTGGTACACCGAAGCTAAACTCATTTGAATGTTAAAAGTCCAGGACGACACCCATCTAAATTGCGGTTTAACTCAACGAACTTGAGTGGTGTGCATTGAGCAATCGCCGAAGAATGAAAAGTAACCAATCTGAACAGCAAAATTACCAACCAAAAGGAGAACAACATGAGCAGCAATCACCTAAACAGTCCAAACATGAAGCTCGAAGTCGTAGTATTTAATGTTTCCGACATCGATCGCGCCAAGGCATTCTACGAGAATCTCGGCTGGCGACTCGACATCGACATCGCGGAGGGCAACTACCGCAACGTCCATGTGACACCGCCCAACTCGGACACCTCAATCATCTTCGGCAGGGGAGTCGCTCAGAACAATCCTGGCTCGGTGCAAAATCTGGTCCTCGCTGTGGATGACCTCGATGCCGCTCGCAAAGACTTGATTGATCGTGGTGTCAACGTGAGCGAGATCTTCCACTACGCTGGTGGACCCTTTAACAACGCCGTGGAGAACCCGCGCGTAAGTGGGCGCGATCCAGATGGTCGTTCCTACTTTTCATTTGCCTCGTTTGAGGACCTGGACGGGAATGTCTGGCTGCTCCAAGAAATCACAACACGGCTTCCCGGTCGTCTGTGGGACTCTCCACAAGCAGATGTTGCAACCCTTGCAACCCTTCTCCACGAGACGGCAGAGCGCCACGACCATTATGAGAAGACTCACGGCGAACACCACTGGTGGGACTGGTACGCACCCTATCTGAGTGCGCGTCAGAATGGCAGCAGTCCAGAAGAGGCAGCCGCCGCTGCTGACCGTTACATGGAAGAGGTTTTGCCTGTTCTTTCCAGATGATGCGGTCAGAAGATCATTCGCCAGGTCGGGTTCTGAACGACCTTCTCCTTACTTAATTGAGCGATGGGGCGAGCGACGGAAGTCGCACCCATGGTTCATCTCACCATCACAGCTAAGTCATGTGGGCAGACAATACGTAACCTCAGTTCAATCTAATTGGAGCAAGAGCAATGTCCAGTGCTCATCGAGTTAGCGGTTACTGATCGTGTTTAGCCTGAGTCATGAAACGGACGATTTCCAGCAAAGAGAAAACAGCATGATCAAACTAAAGAAAGTACATTACAAAACCAAAGCCCGCACATTGGGTATCTTCGTCCTGCTCTCGGGACTCTTCATCGCGCTCTTTGCTGCAACACTGTTGCTGACAACTCCTGATCGCGTGCTGGCGCATCAATCTATCCAACCCAGTGCCCAAACCCAGGATGTGACCGAGGTAAGCGCAAGGAATATTCGTGGCGCTTCACCGTATGTCGCGATCAAGAACGAGCCCGCACCTAAGCTGATTGTAGACCCCCCGCTTCCTGAAGGGCTGGTTCAGGGTGTTTACTGGGCGCAGTACCGGGTGGAGAACTTGCATATCGTACCTGTTTTTGGGACGAGCGCCCTTCAGGTATCTCCACGTGCTGGGCACCTGCATATCATTGTCGATGATCTGCCCTGGTGGTGGGCGGATGCGAGTGACAACAACACTGTTGACATAGCTGGGCTGCCGCCTGGTCAGCATAAAGTGAAGATCCAGTTGGTTAATACTAACCACAACGTCTTCCCCGGACAGGTAGTGACGCAGACCTTCACTGTGCCTGATTACAATAGCACGCACGCGCATTAAGGAAACTTTTATGTCTGTCCTGCCTCGCTACAGTAGAAGGGCACGCAAGTTCGCTTCAATCTTTGGCACAGCAGGCAGGCCAGTCTACTCGTGCAGAACATCACTAACAAATTGCTGGTACCGATCGCCTTTTCTCCGCTGCATTGAAGGATCGGGCAAGCAACGGAACTCAAACCCAAAACTCGCCCCACTATCAGAGCTAAGTAATGTGGGCAGACAATACGTAACCTTAGTTCAATTCAATTGGAGAAAGAGCAATGTCTGAAAAAATTAATCATCAACGCCGCCGCTTTTTGGGCATTGCAGCCATGACCATTGCAACTACACAGCTCGGTCGATTCGGTTCTGCGATCGCACAATCGAGCAACGCAAAACCAAAGGAGACCGCCATGACTCAACCCGGAACCGTGCAGCCCACCGACGCAACCGCAATCCGCCCCTTCCGCGTCAACATGTCGGAAGAAGCACTTGTCAACCTCCGTCGCCGCATCACAGCGACGCAATGGCCCGAAAAAGAAACCGTCGCCGACCAATCGCAGGGCTTACCACTCGCGACGATGCAGGAACTCGCGCGCTATTGGGCGACAGATTACGACTGGCGCAAGGTCGAGGCAAAGTTGAACACCTTACCGCACTTCATCACCGAGATCGATGGACTAGACATTCATTTCATTCATGTTCGTTCGAGACACGAAAATGCGTTGCCGCTCATCGTCACACACGGATGGCCCGGCTCGATCATCGAGCAGCTAAAGATTATCGATCCACTGACCAATCCCACGGCACATGGCGGAAGCGCATCGGACGCTTTCCATGTCGTGATTCCGTCGATGCCGGGCTACGGCTTCTCCGGCAAGCCGACGAGCACCGGCTGGGGCCCCGAACGCATGGGCCGAGCCTGGGACGTGTTGATGAAGCGTCTGGGCTACACCCGCTACGTCGCCCAAGGCGGCGATTGGGGTGCGTTTGTCGTTGACCAGATGGGCTTGCAGGCACCTGCGGGATTGCTCGCCATCCACACCAACATGCCTGCCACCGTTCCAGCTGACGTTGACAAGGCACTCCAAGCAGGCAGTCCAGCGCCATCGGGTCTCTCCTCTGACGAACAGCGCGCCTATGAGCAGCTAGTCAGAACGTTCAAGCAAGTTGACTACGCCAAGTTGATGGCGTCGCGCCCGCAAACCTTGTACGGCATTGCGGATTCACCCGTCGGACTGGCCGCTTGGCTCCTGGATCATAATGATGCTGACGGCCAGCCAGCGGCGGCGGTCGCCTCGGCTCTGAACCGAACCACGAGCGCCACGGGCGAACTGATCCGAGACGAGATCCTCGACAACATCACGCTTTATTGGCTGACAAACACGGGGGTCTCTGCGTCCCGTCTCTATTGGGAATACAAGGGTGGCTTTTTCAACACCAAGGGCGTCTCCATTCCGGTGGCGGTGACCGTCTTTCCCGGCGAGCAATATCAGGCTCCGCGGAGCTGGACCGAGCGGGCCTATCCCAAGCTCATCTACTATAACCGAGCGGAAAAGGGCGGCCACTTCGCGGCGTGGGAGCAGCCAACGATTTTTGCTCAGGAACTGCGGGCGGCCTTCAAGTCCCTGCGGTTGTCCAAATGACAGCCTGGGCAATGACTTCGTCCGTGGGACAGCAAATCCCCCATCGTGACCAGCCAGCTGTTCGTTACTCAATTTCGGAACGGAAGCCGTTGAGACGGACAAGGTTATTTGTAAGAAAGAAAATAACATCCTTTTGAAAGGAAAACACCATGAGCAAGATTATTAAAGCTGCCGCCGTGCAGATTAGCCCCGTGCTGTACAGCCGGCAAGCTACCGTTGAGAAGGTCGTGAAGAAGATCCGTGAGCTGGGTAAACGAGGCGTCCAGTTTGCGACCTTCCCCGAAACCGTCATTCCCTATTACCCCTATTTCTCCTTCGTGCAGCCCCCGTTCGCGATGGGAAAGGAACATCAGCGCCTGCTCGAAGAGTCGGTTACGGTTCCGTCTGCCGAGACCCAAGCGATCGCCGAAGCCGCGAAGGAGGCGAACATGGTCGTCTCGATCGGCGTCAATGAGCGCGACGGCAGCTCAATCTACAATACGCAGCTTCTGTTCGATGCAGACGGGACGCTGATCCAGCGCCGCCGCAAGATTACGCCAACCTACCATGAGCGGATGATCTGGGGCCAGGGTGACGGTTCGGGGCTACGTGCCGTCGATAGTGCCGTTGGGCGCATCGGGCAACTCGCCTGTTGGGAGCATTACCTGCCGCTCGCCCGTTACGCACTGATCGCCGATGGTGAGCAGATCCACTCGGCGATGTATCCCGGATCGTTCGCCGGCCCGCTGTTCGCGGAGCAGACGGAAATTAACATCCGCCAGCACGCCCTCGAATCCGCTTGCTTTGTCGTCAGCGCGACGGCGTGGCTCGATGCCGATCAGCAGTCCCAGCTCATGAAGGATACGGGTTGCGCGATCGAGCCGATTTCTGGCGGCTGCTTCAGTGCCATTGTGAGTCCGGACGGCCAGATGCTCGGCGAACCTCTCAAAGTGGGCGAAGGCGAAGTGATTGCCGATCTTGACTTTGCCCAGATCGACGCCCGCAAGCGGCTCATGGACGCGCGCGGTCATTACAGCCGCCCCGAACTGCTTAGCCTGTTGATCGATCGGACGCCCGCGTCACCCGTCCATGAACGCACCGCACACCCCAAAACTAATAGCTCGCGTGCGGCTGTCCGTGAGGAGAAGACCGTCGAGGTACTCTAATGCCACCGGACCTATCGGAACGCAACTACAGGGAGGTCGGCACGTGTTCAAAAAAATCAATCATAATCGCCGCTACTTTCTAACAACTATGCTTACAACTATTGCTGCCACCCAGCTCGGCCTGCTCGGCGGCACCAAACAGCACCTTACACCGGCAACGGCTGAGTTACCGATTGAAGGCGAACTACCGTCTCTTGTCGGCGCGATCGCGTGGCTCAATTCACAGCCATTAACAGTTGACGAACTGCGTGGAAAAGTCGTGCTTATCAACTTCTGGACTTATACCTGCATCAATTGGCTGCGCCAACTCCCTTATGTTCGCGCGTGGGCCGAGAAGTATCAGGATCAGGGACTAGTAGTAATTGGTGTACATACGCCGGAGTTTGAATTCGAGAAGAATATCGATAATGTCCGCCGAGCCTCAACAGAAATGAAAATTGACTATGCGATCGCCGTAGATAACGATTATGCTGTGTGGCGTGCTTTCGGAAACCGTTATTGGCCAGCCCTTTATTTTATAGACACGCAAGGACGCATTCGCCATCACCAATTCGGCGAGGGCGAGTACGAGCAATCGGAAAGGGTCATTCAACAGCTACTGTCTGAGTCCGGAACTGACCGTGTCGGTCAGGAAATGGTCGAAGTTGACCCTCGCGGTTTTGAGGTTGCTGCCGATTGGGACAGCCTGAAATCGCCTGAAAACTACCTCGGCTACCAAAGAACGGAGAATTTTGCGTCTCCCGGTGCGGTGATAAACAAGCCTCGTTTATATACGCCCCCCGCGCAATTGAAACTTAATCAATGGGCACTTTCGGGCGATTGGACAATCGGACGACAAGCCATTGTACTGAATAAGCCCGGCGGACGGCTCGCGTACCGCTTCCACGCACGCGACCTTCATCTCGTCATGGGGCCGACTGAGCGAGGAACGTCCGTGCGGTTTCGCCTGTTCATAGACGGACAGCCGCCTGTCGTGGCGCGCGGACTTGACATCAATAAGCGAGGCGAAGGCACGGCTACCGCACAGCGGTTGTACCAACTAGTCCGACAGCCGAAGCCCATCAGCGATCGACAGTTCGAGATCGAGTTTCTGGATTCCGGGGTGGAGGCTTTTGCGTTCACGTTCGGTTGATCACGCAAACAGATACGCCTTCGCAACGAACCACAAGAAAGTGAACGCAAGGTAAATGATATGACGATGAAATCCCCACATGGCAGCCCAATCCTCGTAACCGGAGCGGCTGGCGATATCGGTGGCATCGGCCGCCACCTCACCGCAATGCTGCTCGCCAAAGGGCATAAAGTGCGCGCCTTGGTCCGGCGGGAGGATGAACGCGCTGAGAGCCTGCGCCAGCTCGGTGCCGAGGTTGTGCAGGGCGATCTAACCGACCTTGCCTCGATGCACCGGGCGATCGAAGGGGTGGCGCGCATCTATTTCAGCATGTCGGTCTCGGCGGCTTATCTCGAAGCCACGGTCAACGTCGCCGCAGTAGCGCGTCACCACGGGGTCGAGGCCTTCATAAATATGTCGCAGATGACGGTAACGCAGATGAGCATCACCGAGACCACTGACAGCCCGCAGCACAAGCTGCACTGGCTGGCGGAACAGGCATTGGCGTGGTCGGGGCTGCCGGTCGTGACGGTGCGGCCGACGGTCTTCCTTGAGAGCTTCTTCCTGCGTCTCACCGCTGCTGGTATCCGGGATAGTGACGAACTGGCGCTGCCGCTGGGTAACGGCAAGACTTCGCCTATCTCGGCTGTTGATGTAGCGCGTGCCGTCTCTGTGCTCCTCGATGATCCTGCCTCGCACATTGGTCAGGTTTACAATCTGACCGGATTTGAGTCGGCCGATCTGGATCACTATGCGCGCGCGTTTTCCGAGGCACTCGGTCGAACGATCCGCTATCGTGACGTGCCGCTCTCTGGATGGGTTGATATGCTTCGTAATTTTGGGGTGCCAACGCACCTCGTCAACCACGTCGCGGTGATGGCCGAACTTCACGCGCAGGGGCGGTATGACCGCCTGACAGATGACCTGTTCAAGCTTACTGGCAAGACGCCGACGAGTATGTATGACTTCGTGAAATTGCACGCTGCTGAATTCACGCCCAGTGCAGTTGCGGCTTGAGGAACTTTGTCGATTCCTCAGGCTGAGGTGGTCAATTGCAACAAGAAAGGAGTTTTTAAATGCGATCTGACATTGTTCCAGGGGCGGTCTTCCCCGACTACGAACTGCCCGACCACACCACGAAGCGCCGGAAGCTTTCCGAGCTGCAAAGCCAACATCCGATGATTCTCGTCCTCAGCCGTGGAGGGTACTGCCCCAAAGACCGCCGACAGGCTGAAGGACTTGTCCAATTCCATCGTGAGCTTGAGGTCGGCTATTGCCGGCTGATCACGATCAGCACCGACAACATCACCGAGACGAATGAATATCGCAGTGGCGTCGGTGCCCACTGGCCGTTCCTCTCCGACGCGGGACGCAGAATCCAAAAAGACCTCGACATCGCCGAATACACGGACCCTCTCCACAATCCCATGATCCCCTACACGATTGTCCTCGAACCGGGTCTGGTCATTTATAAGATCTACATGGGCTACTGGTTCTTCGGGCGACCCACTCTCGAAGATCTCCGCCAGGATCTGCGCGCTGTTCTCAGGAAATGCCGACCGGACTGGGACGTTACAACACCTGAACTGAAAGCGGCGTGGCAGGAAGGACGCAAAGAACTCTTCTACCCGTATGGCAAAACCTACGCCCAAACGCTCGGCGAACAGGATTAGAAATGGATTTGAAAGAGCAGATGGCAACCCGCAAAAGCTTTGGGACGGTCAGCACCGAGCAGCGGTTGATAAGCACTTGGCATCAAGCTTCCGGCGCTGCCTGAGTCGTTCGGTGCCGATGTGGAAGTCATGCAGACGGGCAATCTGCTGTTTCTGTGGGCTGGACTCTCTCTGGAATATCCTGCATAGAGTTTTGTCGCCGGAAGACAAGCAAGTTGAGTTGAATCCTATTGGAAGAAGATAAATGTCCGAAAAAATCAACCGTCAGCGCCGCCGCTTCTTAGCCACTGCGGCTATGACCATTGCGACTACACAGCTCGGTCGATTCGGTTCTGCGATCGCACAGTCGAGCAAAACAAAACCAGCAGTTCTGTCCATGATGAAGTCGGGGACAAACACGTCGTTCGGCTCACTGAAGCAGATCGATGCCGGTGTCTTGAATGTCGGATACGCTGAGGCGGGTCCCGCGAATGGTCGTCCGGTAATTCTCCTGCATGGATGGCCCTACGACATTCACAGCTATGTCGATGTCGCCCCTTTGTTAGCGTCGGCGGGATACCGGGTGATCATCCCGTATCTGCGCGGCTATGGTACAACGCGCTTTCTTTCAAGTGAGACGTTCCGCAATGGGCAGCAGTCTGCACTTGCAGTCGATATTATCGCTTTGATGGATGCGCTCAGGATCGAGAAGGCAATCCTTGCTGGTTATGATTGGGGCGCGCGCACCGCGAACATTATCGCAGCACTCTGGCCCGAACGCTGCAAGGCGCTCGTCTCCGTGAGTGGTTATTTGATCGGTAACCCTGAAGCCAATAAGATGCCGCTGCCACCGCAGGCCGAACTCCAATGGTGGTACCAATTCTATTTTGCGACGGAACGCGGCAAGCTTGGCTACGAAAAATATCGACACGATTTCAACAAGCTCATTTGGCGACTTGCCTCACCGAAATGGAACTTTGATGACGCGACGTTCGATCGCAGCGCCACGTCCTTCAATAATCCGGATCACGTTGACATTGTCATCCACAACTACCGTTGGCGGCTCGAGCTGTCCGAGGGCGAGACACAATACGACGATCTTGAGAAGCGTCTTGCCGAAGCTCCAGTAATCACCGTGCCCACCATCACGCTTGAAGGTGACGCCAACGGGGCACCACACCCGGATGCCAGTTCCTATGCCAGGAAATTCTTGGGCAGATACGCACACCGGGTCATCAATGGTGGTGTTGGGCACAACCCCCCGCAGGAAGCGCCACGGGAGTTTGCCAATGCCGTCGTTGAAGTTGACGGTTATTAATCGTGTTTAGCCTGAGTCGTGGAACGGACAATTTGCAGCAAAGAGAAAACACATGACCAAGCTGAAAAAAGTACATTACACAACCAAAGCCCGCACCGCAGGTGCCTTTGTCCTACTATCGCGACTCCTCATTGCGCTCTTTGCAGCAACGGTGCTGCTGGCACTGCCCGTTCACGTGCTGGCGCAGCAATTCGCCCAGACTCGCGCACAAACCCAGATACTGTCCGAGGCGATCGCGACCGAAGACAACGCCATCCGCCCCTTCCGCGTCCACGTCCCGCAAGAGGCACTCGTCGATCTCCGCAGGCGCATTGCGGCGACCCGCTGGTCTGACAAGGAGACTGTCGCCGACCAGTCGCAGGGCGTACAACTGGCGACAATGAAGGAACTCGTCCGTTACTGGGCAACGGGGTACGACTGGCGGAAAGCCGAGGCGAAGCTGAATGCCTTACCGCAGTTCGTAACGAATATCGACGGACTGGACATTCACTTTATCCACGTCCGCTCCAAAAATCCTAACTCTTTGCCGTTGATCGTCACGCACGGATGGCCCGGATCGGTATTTGAACAGCTGAAGATCATCGGCCCGCTGACAGACCCAACAGCCTACGGCGGACGCACTGAAGACTCATTCGATGTTGTGATCCCGTCGATACCGGGTTATGGTTTCTCTGAGCAGCCCAAAGACATCGGCTGGAACCCCGATCGCATTGCCCACGCCTGGGCAGAGCTGATGCAGCGCCTCGGCTACACCCGTTACGTTGCCCAGGGTGGCGACTGGGGGTCCCCCATCTCTAGCGCGCTGGCGCGCCAGGCACCGACAGGATTACTCGGCATCCACATCAACTTGCCGGCGACGATACCGCCCGACGTGGCAGTGGTGCTCGCCAGCGGCGGACCCGCGCCAGCAGGGCTCTCCAAGAAGGAACGCGCGGCGTTCGACTCACTCGACACGTTCAATAAGAGGGAACGGGCCTACGCCGTGATGATGGGCACACGGCCGCAGACGCTCGGATACGGACTGACGGACTCGCCGATCGGTCTCGCGGCGTGGCTGCTCGGGCATCCAGGTTTCACGCAGTGGACAAGCAGCAGCGATTCCGAAAAGTCCCCAACGAAAGACGAGGTGCTGGACGACATCACGCTGTACTGGCTGACGAACAGCGCAGTCTCGTCAGCTCGGCTGTACTGGGAGAACAAGAACAGCCTCTTGAACGCAGTCGCGCAGAAGACCGCCGAGATATTGCTCCCAGTGGCCATCACGGTATTTCCGGGGGAGATATATCGAGCTCCAGAGACGTGGGCTCGGCGCGCCTATCGCAACCTGAGCTATTTCCATGAGGCCGACAAGGGCGGCCACTTCGCGGCCTGGGAACAGCCGGAACTCTTCGCCAAAGAGATCCGCGCAGCATTCAGGTCACTGCGTTAGTTGGAGAGATAAAAAAAAATCACTGCACGCTAACGACCAACGGCGGATTCAAAGCTTAAGTACTCTCACTCAAACGTTGAGGCTGATCTAGCAACTGTAATAAATAACTTACGCATTAATCGGTAGCAATCTCATGACACAATCTTTCTGGCTTTTTGGTTCTCACCTCAATATCATTGCCGACCACACAACAACTAACGGTCAGTACGATCTAATCGAAGGCTACTTCCGACCGAGTACACAAACACCTCTCCATCGTCACACACGCTATTCAGAACAACTCTATGTACTCGAAGGAGAGTTCACGATCTGGGCAGGTGAAAACAAGTTTTTACTCAGTGCTGGTGAAAGTTTTTTGATTTCCCCTAGCACACCGCATGCGATCGGCGTATTCAACAATCAACCAGCTCGTGGATTGGTTGTGGCTGCGCCCAGTGGCTTTGCTCGGCTGATTGCAGCAGTCGGCACACAGGATGAGACAGCAGCACCGGATATGGCACTATTTGAACGCATTTCTGCCGAAATTGGTGACGAAATTTTGGGTCCACCCGGAGCCTTATCTTTTGCACAGGCTGTAAGAACATAACCATCCTTGCAGCCCAAAACAAAGAATTAAACCCTTGATTCTGACTTAGGACAGGGTGCCAACTTGAGTGTTTGTATCCTACAGGTCTCACTTCCAACAAGTTTCAGCGAATGGTCTTGAAACCAATCAATTCTCGTTCGTTCGCGACGCACTTAATCCACTACGGACAGCAGACAAGGAGAATAGGATGACTCAATATGATTACATCGTTATTGGTGCAGGGTCGGCGGGCTGTGTGGTCACCAATCGCCTCACAGAAGACCGTGAAACAACCGTGTTACTCCTCGAAGCGGGTAATCCAGATACGAAACCAGAAATTCAAATTCCGTCAGAGCACCTGAGCTTACTAGGTTCTGAGGTGGATTGGAGCTACTTCTCTGAACCGGAACCCTACCTGAATAATCGCAAAATCTTTCTTCCCCGTGGCAAAGCCTTGGGGGGCAGCAGTGCGATTAATTTCATGATTTATATCTGGGGCAATCCTCATGATTATGACCATTGGCAGGGGTTGGGGAATCCCGGTTGGAGTTACCAGGATGTGTTGCCCTATTTCAAAAAATTGGAACATCGACAACACGGTACCTCTGAATATGAGGGGGAGTTGAGCGTCACCGATATTGCCTCTCCTGCTGTAACGTCTCAACGCTTTGTCGATGCAGCGGTGGCACTGGGTTATGACTACAATCCTGATTTCAATGGCTCTCAACAAGAAGGTGTAGGACTCTATCAGTTGACTGTCAAGGATGGCAAACGACACAGTGCTGCCGCTGCCTTCCTTTTGCCAATCCTCCATCGTTCCAATCTGACTGTAACAACTGGGGCGTTTGTCACTCGATTGTTGTTTGAGAGAACTCGCGTTGTTGGGGTGGAATATTTGCACGAGGGCACGCTGCACCAAGTCAAGGTCAACCAGGAAGTGATTGTTAGTGCTGGTGCGTTCGATTCGCCCAAGCTGCTCATACTTTCCGGGATTGGGGATGCCGAACACCTGCAAGCATTGGGCATTCCTGTCGTAGCTGATCTGCCTGGGGTGGGTCAAAATCTCCGAGACCACGTTCAGGCTCCCATCACTTACCGGGCAACTGAGGATGTACACCCTGTAGGCACCAGTAGCGGAATTCCTGAAGCTGGATTGTTCTTGCATAGTGAGAGCAACTTGGATGTTGTGCCAGATTTACAGTGTTTCTCAGGTCCGATTCTGTGGGCACCGCCTGGCTCTAACCGCTCTGGTCCAGGATTCTTTGGAGTAGTCTCTTTGACCCATCCTCACAATATTGGGAGTGTCAGTTTGCGTTCGTCCGATCCTCAAGATCCACCGCTGATTCGACTGAACTATCTTCAAAGTGAAATCGATGTGCAAAAGCTAGTGGTAGGGATTAAACGACTCCGCCAAATATTTACAGCGAATGCCTTTGATGAGTTTCGACGAGAGGAACTAGCTCCCGGTATTGACGTGACTAGCGATAAGGCACTCGCCGCTTACGTCCGAGAAGCTTGCGATAGTATGTACCATCCGGTGGGCACTTGCAAAATGGGTACTGACCCAATGGCAGTGGTAGACCCTGAACTGCGAGTACATGGAATTGAGGGCTTGCGGGTCATCGATGCCTCCATCATGCCAACGCTGACGACAGGCAATACGAACGCACCGACCCTCATGATTGGCGAGAAGGCAGCCGATTTAATTAAAGCCAGTCGTACTCGACAAACTCTAATAACCAGCTATCAACAGAGGTAACAATGGAAACAGCAGATGTAATTGTGATTGGAAGCGGTCAGGGCGGAGTTCCGATCGCGGCTGACTTTGCCAAAGCAGGGAAGAAAGTCGTTTTATTTGAGCGCGATGCATTGGGTGGCAGTTGCATAAACTATGGTTGCACTCCTTCTAAAGCCTTTTTAGCCGCTGCTCATGCCGCAGGTCGCGCTCGACAAGCCGCGAAGCTCGGCATACACGCGCAGGTTAAAGTCGATTTTTCTACAGTGATGGAGCGGGTGCGTGGCATTCGCAGCCAGTTTAACCAGGGTACCAAACGGCGATTAGAGAGTGCAGGGGTTAGAGTTGTCTGTGCTGAAGCTGCTTTTACCGGAGAGCGAACGGTGAGCGGCGGCGGTGTGACGGTGCAAGCTCCAATTGTCGTCATCAATACAGGAACATCCTCTACTATTCCTGACATTCCTGGTTTAGCTGGAACGCCTTATCTCACCAACCGAAATTTCTTTGATTTGCAGCAGATTCCGCCCCGGTTGCTCGTGGTCGGTGGTGGCTATATTGCCCTGGAGTTAGGGCAGGGAATGGCGCGTTTAGGGAGCCAAACCGAATTGATTGTGCGGGGCGATCGCCTGCTGGCTCAAGAAGAATCCGATGTCAGTGCTGTGCTTTTGGATGCATTTAAGCAAGACGGAATTGGACTGCATTTCAATGTGACGGTTCAGCAGGTTGCTTATACTAACGGTGTGTTTACCCTAACGCTAAACAATGGTGAGGTACTCGATGGGGAAGCATTGCTGATTGCGATCGGGCGCAAACCGAACACTCAGGCATTAAATTCTGCTGTGACAGGCGTTGAATTAGATGCACAGGGTTTTATTAAAATTGATGATCAATTTCAAACGACTCATTCTGGAATTTATGCGATCGGGGACGCTGCCAAACAGCCTGCTTTTACGCATGTTTCTTGGGAAGACTATCGCCGCTTGAAAGCCATTCTGTGTGGCGAACAGCGGACACGCAACGATCGCGTGTTAGGCTATGCCGTTTATACAGAGCCGCAAGTGGGTCGAGTCGGTATGACGTTAGAGCAGGCTCAGAAACAGAGCATTGCTGCCCGCGAAGTCACCCTGCCGATGGCTCATATCGCTCGCAGCATTGAGTGGGGGCACGATCTAGGCTTCTACCGCATGGTCATCGACACCCACACAAATTTGATTTTAGGAGCAACGCTGGTTGGGTACGAAACGGCTGAACTCGTGCATGTCTTTTTGTCGCTGATGGAAGCTGGAGCAACGTGGCAGGTACTCGAACAGTCGGTTCACATTCACCCAACTTACGGTGAAGCATTGCCCAGTCTCGCAAGGCTACTCGTTGGAGATGATATGCCAACCTGCCCCAATATGTAAGAAAGGAGCAACTAATAATATCAAGTTCGCTTGAGTGGTTGTCATTCTGAGAGGAGCAAATTCCTGCTTGTCAGATTGTGTGGATGGTTGTGTTTACCGATGAAACAGGTAAGTTGGTTGGTCGCCTGTTACGTGAGTATGAGAATCGATTGAGTAATAGCCTTCCATTTCTGTACTTGCAATCAGGGTTAGGTTCCTTTGAACAACCACCAAACTGAGAAACCATGCTTTTCCTAAAATCTAAACATTACAAACTGTTTGTCAAGAACACCATGCCAGCACCCAGAATAGTGCAGCCTGCAAGCCGCAGCGAACTTGCTTGGTCGAAGCTCTTTTGGACTATCTGCGCTGCCGCCAATGAACTAGGACTCGATATGCCCCAGTTCCTTCAAGCTATGTGGAGACACGTTTATGCCAATCGCGTCAACGAAGACATTGAAAGTGGCTTACGCAGTGGTGTCACCACTACTCCAACGTTATTTATCAACGGTATTCGTTACAACGATGCCTGGAACATTGAGAGCTTATTGGCTGCGCTCGCCAGAATAGAGAACTCCTAAATAAGTCAAAAGTCAAAAAAGAAACCTCAGGATGGCTCAGTATTTGAGCTGTTGCTCGTATACAAGTTAAATGCAGACTAGCTGAGCAGATGTAACTGGACACCGCAAGATTACCGAATCACCGTTCAAGAGGATATGACCGATGATGAATTACAAGCAATTAGCTGTGGACTATAGTTTCCTGAAGAAGCTTCAATCCCTCAATTGGCAAACCATCCGTTATCATCTGCTCAACTCTGACAAGGGTCGAGACTTCACTCCAGCGCAAGCAGCGCGTGCTATCTAGCAGTACAGTTTGTTTCTGCTCCTAGCACAGCAATATCCGGGTATGTGACTGGTACCCACCGAAGAAATTGATGCGGTCCTGCACGCTCATATTGCCACTGATCGACAATATCAGGACGATTGTCAAACTCTATTTGGTGGCTTTGTACATCACTCTCCGGGACTGGGAACGCGAGGCGATCGCGCAGAATGGCTTGAGGTGTTCGCTCGCACGAAACAACTGTTTGAAAAAACCTTTGGTCGAGGTGCAATGGGTCATTCAGCCCCTGCTGCCTGCGAAATACTCCTAGCATTCAACTAAAAACCATAAGTACTCAAGGCTCTTTAACAGACTTTTCCTTACTAGAAATCCTTCAGTTTATCGGGAACGGAAAACGCGATAGTTTGCAAGCGTTACTAGGGCTGTTTTTACAAGCCCAATGACATCCACTGCCAGAGTATTCTCAAGTCAATCAGCCACAAAGCATTGTGAACGAAATGTTTGAAGGATAAAGAGTAATATCGATTTTAGAAAAGAAACCGATTGGACAAATACAGAGTTGTCGTATCAATATTTGTAAAACTTTAAAGGCAGGTACGAACGATCAACCCCATATCCTATCGCATGATTTGTGCCACAAAGATTTCCTCAAGCCCTATTGCTACCTTGTCGAGTGAAGAATAGCTAGTCTCAAATACCCCAGCTCAAATTGGTAACCTACTGAAACACAAACGTGGAGAAAAACAAAGTGTCTACAGAACAAATTGCAGCGTTGCTAACCATTTACTTCGACAACATGGCAGCTATGAATACAGAGGGCTGGCTAGAGATTTTTTCTGAGGATGCTGTCATCCATGACCCAGTTGGAAACCCCCCTAGACTTGTACACAAGGATTCTCAGAAGTTTTTTAAAATATTGTCTAACTTCTTTGAAAAAATGGAACTGTCAAAAGACAACATTTTCTTTGTGAAGAATGGGGCAGCCGTCAAATGGACGATGCAGGTAGTTGCAAAAAGCGGTCGCCATGCCACAGCTGAAGGAATCAGTGTCTTTGAGATTAATGACATCGGCAAGATTCAAAAGGTGTCGTCCTACTGGGATGAAGCAGCAATGATGATGAAACTGAAGGGCTAAATTCCAGAATGTTAGCTGCCTCCTGAAAGAGCTGTATCGAGAGTGAGGATTAAGGCTGAGGGGGCAACAAGGGAGCTAGAAAGCTTGCTGAATAAGGCTTAGGGCTTTTAACCCTCGTTGATAAAATGTGCGCTTATTGCGAACAGAAGTAACTAATTCGGCTACCCATTCCTGACATTCATGAAAGGCGACTATCCAATTGTGACCATACACACCGACCCAAAAATTGCTATGTCTTCGCCTAGTTCGTCCGGGTTCTTTTGTCCGACAAATATAAGGATATTTTCCTAAAATAGTGGCTTTTTCGCCTTGTAACCAAGCACTGGTCATCGCCAGGGCAATTAATAAAACTAAACGGACTAATTTAGCAGGTGTTGTTTGAGAACCTTCCAGATTATAACCACCAGTTTTACAATCCTTAAACATGGCTTCAATTCCCCATCGCTGTTTATAAGCTTTCACAGCCGTTGATAAATCTCCTAAATTAGTAAGCAGATACCAAGGAGATTTTTCTTGTTTAGTTTTATATTTCCTTCGCCAATAGACAGCTAAGTTAAATCGACCAAATCCTTTTTTTTGGGTGATGTTAATTTCTGACAAAAATTCTCGGTGACCGGGCGCTATCTGAACGCTTGATAAGGAATTAAATTTCCGTCTCTTTTGGCGAAAACTCGTGGACTTTTTTTGCCTTAACACGAACTTGACACCTTGACGGTCTATCCACTGTGCTAGGTCTACGCTGTGGAATTCTCTGTCTCCTACAATCACTATTTGGTAAGTTTTAAATAGTTTAATTACTGGTCGCAGAACAATTTGTTGTTCTCTCAAATCACTAGCCCCTTTTTTCGATAATAAAATCCAAAAAATGGGGAAAGCTCGTTTTTGATAAATTGCCCTTGCCATGAAAATATTATTGTCTTGCCAAGCGGTTCTATCCAAGGCAATAATCAGTTGTTTTCCTCTGTGAATGTGTTGAGTAATAATTTCTTTAATCAGGGGAAACCACACTAGAACCACACTTAACAAGCGTCAAGTTCAAAAAACGTTGTATATGGCGACGGCGACTGTTCTGTTGAATTGGTAACGGTAGCGTTGCTGCCAACCTTTCTATTTTTACTTGTTTCTGATTCTGGAGTAACCAGATTAACAGTTTTAATGTAATAAGCTGAGACTGGCTCAAATATTTTTCTAGGTGGGTTTGATAGAATTGAGGCAGCATTTTTATCGCGGTCTTGTTGAAATAATAAGACCGTTATTTTTTACCACAATCTGGCAACCGAGTAGAGTTTTATTTTTCTCTCAACAAAGTTTGTTCTCAATAAGCTGGGAAAATTTTCACCCGGTCTAAATCCTACAACCCTTTATTTATCCTCGTTTTGGGGCGCTTGTCGCCCCCTGAAGGATTAAGGTAACGTGAGTTCGGGTTAAGCGGAGGGGAGCAAATTGTGGTCAATCGCAATCGAGGGCTTCTTCGGCTGGTGACAGTAAGCGATTAAGCCACACACCACGTTCACCAAACAGTTGACTGGAGAACGGTGACGAGAATGCTCAATCTGAGAAATGTTCTTGAGCTGGTCAATCACCGTCTCAATGATCGCCCGTTTACGGAGCATGAGGCGGTCGCTCAACGCCATCAAGCGGTTGTTCATGTTGCGCCGTAGCTTGGTAATCAGTTGCACCCCTGTCATTGCCAACAGTTGCTTCGCCAACTTTTGAGAAACATAGCCTTTGTCCGCAAACACCTTACCAAATAGCTGTTGCAACAGTTTGGGTACAGGTGTCCGGTCGTCGATGTTCCCTGGAGTCAAGGTGAAGTTGAGCAACTCGCCTTTGTCGTTGACCACCAGATGCAGCTTGAAGCCAAAGAACCAATCGACTGAGGTTTTGCCTCGTGCTGCCAAGTGCTTAAACACCTTATGCTGCTGGATGCGGCGGTTGTGGCAGACCTTGAGACTGGTCGCCATAAAGGAAACTGATGCCGCTACAGTTGCCAAAACAAGCGCGCAAGTAAGCACTCAGGGGCAACAGGGTGTTGGGCATCCACAAGGGCGAAGCGTCCATAGCTGACCAAGCCTGGAAAAGCGCTCTGCCACTGTGCTCGCACCTTTTTGTTGTAGTAGGCTTTGAAATTGCGCTCTTGAGGATTGATGGAAAGCAATCAGAATCGTCATGATTTCGCTTAAGCACAAGCTGCGTCGGCGATTGCGATGCGACAATTCGTTGCTAAGCAGTTAGCGATGCCAAAGAGGTTCAAACTGCTGGCAAAAATCATCGACGCAGCAAAAGAGGTCTTCTAGACTAAGCATAGGACGAGTATCGGTGGCTTGGAACTTCACACTTTCAGCCTACCTGCTCGTCCTTTCCTTATCCGAACTCACGTTAAGGTACGTGCCTCTTCTGCTTCTGGTAGCATTCCTAAAACCTCAAATTCTTGGCAGCAATTCAGGAATCCTGCTCGATCAAGCTAAAACCTTCAATTGGAGTTGAGAGAGGATCTTCTTCCAATCCGGAATCTCCAGGTTTTACCACCAAGAAGGGCGATCGCTCACTTAAGCGAGCAAGGCTAAATAGGAGAGCGTCGATCTTCAGCACATTAGGTCTACAGGCGGAACTAAGCTGATGTGCCAAGAACAGTTCAAGCTAATTAGGTTCCAGGGCATCTCTTGAGGATATCAAACAAATAACAGGGATGAGGAACAGCGCTGGATAGGTTTATCAGCGAGATTTCGGCTGAAGTTTTTGGGCGGCTAGCATTAGTTGTGAGAGAAATGCCAGCCCGTTAGCAAGGAGATGGGACAGAGGAACGAACAACTGAAGTGTGTTCAACGCCTTACGGCATCTCTCGGTATAGTTACTAAGTTGGCAGTGATTTCGGTGCGCCGAAATCTCGTGTTTCAGCCCTTATGGCATCTCCGGGTGAAGTCACGGGTTTGCTGCACTTCCTACAAGGGTAGGGTCGAGGAGGAGTATTACTACTTCTCCCCTCCCATCCGAAACCGAGCTTGCGACTTTCACCGCACCCGGCTACTCAACCAGAACAAATCGCACGTTCAACCCCCTACAGCATCAGTGGAGGATAGATGACAACTTCAGGAAAGCTTGAAATCACCATTAAAATCAGCGAATTTCCAGCCGATGTAAAAACGGTTGAGAACGGCTGGAAGTCATTTGAAATTGACTGTGACGGGCGGCTTGTCAGCGTTACTGTTAAACCGAAGGTCTTTAAGAAGCTAGAACAGGCACAAGCCGAGTACCCCATGTGGGTGGCGGCGATCGCCGGAAAGATGGGTCAAACGAGTGAAAACGGCTTTGTGCTAGTAGAGCCAAACATCCAAGTTTTCGAGAAAAAGCCAAAAGAGCCAAAGGAGCCAAAAGAGGCACCGCTCGTGGAGTGAGACGCGATCGCGCTTCAGCATCTGAGCGATCGCATTTGTCACCTTCGGCCGATCGCTCATAGACTGCCCAGAAGTCCAACTTTTTGCTTTCAGATACCCAAAGCACAGAGCCAGAGGCGGGCTTCAGGACTAATCACCCGCGTATCATTACAAATTTGATTAACGGGACTTAAACGAAAATAGAGAAGCAATAAAGGTATAATCTGCGTAGGGCAAAGATTTCACGTTTAGACTTTTTGGATGAAAGAGACAACTCCAGCCGCTATGCCGCCATGCTTTGATAGATGGTGTAAACGCTTTGATGATCTCTGGACGCATCAAGCACAAAAACGAGAGTTTAGGAACTATATCGGGGGATTATTAGGGGAAAGTGAACGAAAAAACCTATCTCAAATCGCTTCTAACGCTGTAGGAGTGACTTACCATCGATTACATCATTTTTTAACGGAAGCGCCTTGGTCAGCCCAAGAGGTAAATGAGCGTCGTCTGAGCGTGATGAATCAGTGCTCTCAAACTCGAATCAGTAGAGGATTCACGTTAATCGTCGATGATTCAGGGCATAGGAAAAGTGGAAATTTCACAGCGGGAGTGGGACGGCAATACATAGGGGAAATCGGGAAAACAGAGAATGGGGTAGTGGTGGTAACGACTCATCTATATGATGGAAAAAAAAGCCTACCGTTAGATATAGAGTTATATCAACACGCGAGTTCTTTGCCTGGGGGAAAAAAAGACATTGAATTCAAGAAAAAGCCAGAGCTGGCGCTAGAATTAATTGACCGCAGCTTACAGAGAGGATATCGACCGGGTATCGTATTAATTGATGCTGGGTATGGCAATAACACAATATTTCTGCTTGAGCTAGAAAAAAGGAGACTAAAGTATCTAGGGGGATTAGCTAAAAATCGGAAGGTGATAACTGGAATAGAGGCAAACAAACGAGTTGAGATTCGCTTAGATAAGCTAGCCGATTCAATGCCTGCTGAGGCTTTTACTCCTATCCAACTTAATTTAGATAAACCAAAAACCGTTTGGGTGGCAACGGTTGAAGTTGAAATGTCGCAGGTTGAAGGAACAAGAAGAGTTGCTATCGTCATGAATGCCTCAACCTTTAACGAAGCTAGTGATATTGACTATTTGATTACCAATATTGAGTCAACACAAGCCACAGCAGAATGGATAGTAACTACCTATGCTCAAAGGAATTGGGTGGAAGTTTTCTATCGGGAAGCCAAAGGATGGTTAGGACTATCTGAATATCAAGTCAGAGATTACACAAGTCTACTCAGACATTTCATTCTTGTCTTTTGCGCCTATACATTTATTTTATGGCACACCAAAACTGGAGGATTAAGAAGACGTTGGGCTTCTAAACCGTTAAACACCTTTCCTGAGGCATTAGAGGCGTTTCGCACAGCAATATCTTTCCGTTTTGTGGAGTGGCTGAATCGAAATCGGGACGTATTCTTCTCTTATAAAGCAGCTTTGGGCTTTATTTGGGCTTGATATCTGTTTAAGTCCCGTTAAGCAGTTTGACACCACCAAGGATCTGGAGAAGCAGTAATCTACCCAGTTCTAGGGGATTCGCTCTAGCGCGATCGCGCTCTAGCTCCCTCCTCGCAATCCTTTGATAGTTTGTGCCATGCATCTGACGGAACCAGACGGCGATCGCCCTCTCGACTTCCGATCCTCCTGGCTAGTGAAGCTACAATTCGGTACACCGAATTGTAGCTTCACCCGTTATCTGGACTTTCAATCCTCTGTTGAACCTCCTGAAATGTCGATACAAAAGGGAACAACGTTTGTTGATGACGATCCCGATCTCGTGCCGGACAACTTATGACGGCAGACCAGTGCCCATGCTGGAGCAACGATTCACACCAGAGGCAAAGCTAGAGCTGCTAGATTATCACCCCATGTTTACGGGCAGATGTCCCTGCTGTGAGATGCCCTTTGAGATGAAGAAGCCACCCTTCGTGCATTGGGATTGCTAAGAGTGCGGGTAGGTAGATGATACTCTGTAAGCGATCGCTCTCGTCCTTGGCATCTTTTCCTCTACGCCTTTGTATAGCAGGGGGGAAAAATGGTCGCTAAAAGCAACTATCCGATTTTTGGTGATTGAGGTAGCTACAGTCAGTGGGCGATATCAACGCAAAATCAAGCTTGTTTCAACATCAACTGTCCCATTTTCAGTTGATAGCGGGACAGTTAAGTTGACTTGGTGCATAAGTCTACATCAACTGATGGTGAGCGCTGGAATGCTTTATTTGAGAAGCTTTTCATGACTGCTCCTTTGCCCCTGCGGCTCAAATTTCTCCTTTGCTATACAAAGGGCGAACCAGCGCGCTCGCCTTCAATCCCACCAACCAGGGACTTACTTCTAGTACGCCCACGCCCAACAATAACGAAAAAAAGTCGGGGCTGGAATGACAATCCAAACGCTCAAGCCTGCCCCCTGGAATACCCACCATCCGTCAAGATAGCTAATCCCATTACTTTTCCAGCATGGCCATCAGCTGCTCTCGCTCGACCGGGCTTAACTTCTGCAACTGGGCAAGCAAAGTTTCCCATTGGGCGTTCGCTTTCTGGTTCAACTCAGGGGATGGCGGCTGCTTAAACAACAGCTCCTCAATCGCCTCCTCAATCGGTCGGCGCTTCTCTTCGGGGGTACAGCGCTCGTACATTCCCCGTAATGTCTCCACCTTATGTCCCATCGCATAAGCTAATGACCGAGTTTGGGCGTCATCCAGTCGGACTTGATACGCCCAAGTTGCCCAGATATAGCGCATCGTATGGGGTGAAATCCGCTTACCCAGGAAACGATGAGATGTAGTTTCAAACGAGGAACCAAACCCCGGACCATCCGCTTTGATGCCAAGTATGGGGAGGACAAACACATAGCCCCAAGACCACAGAGGCGAATTGACCCCCGTGGGCAGACAGCAAGCATCCCCCGGATTGAATTCAGCTCGCCCACTTGTCACCCAGCGTCCCCGCTGCCCTTTTAACTCCGGCTGCCACCAATCATAGACCTGTCGATTTTTGTAACCCTCACTGAGCCAACTGCCGTACAAATAGCCTTCTAGGTAATCATAGAAGCAACTCCCGTCAGCCAACTGGCGGTTGGGAATTACTATCGATTGAGCGGCGTGAGTCGAGCGGGTTTTGTACTGCTGAATGTCCAGTACCCAGACCCCTTGAGGGTAGTGCTTTTTCTCGTGGACATAGGTTTTATAGAGATAATTGTCCTTGATTGTGCCATCCCAATGTTTTTCACGTACTTGTGCAGGCGGTAGGGGATGGTACAAGCCATCAGGCGGCAGGGATTCTGGACGCTTGACAGGACAAGTCAGCGCAATTCTTAAAGTACGGTATTCTTGTTGTCGCCTTGCGGGGATGTCGGCAAGCAGCGACCACTTTAAGTAATCTTGATAGCTTTTGGCAATGGCAAAGCCGACCCGAAATTGACCTCGGATGTTTCTAGGTCGGCACTCCAGACGCAACGGTTCTACAATTTTGGTTCTAACAACTGCTAGAGCTGTCTCGCCCTCTGCCGTATCCGGCCACTTCTTCTCAAAATCTGAAACCGACTGCCGATTTTTGACCCACTCGCTGATGTCCTTTCTTACTGAACTTAAGTGGTTGTTGAGCGATTTGAACAGAGGAATCTGCTGGTAATCCGCGTCTTCCTCCACCTCACTGGTGTAGAGAAACTTGGCCAGTGCTAAAAGCGCCCCTAACTTATTGCGTTTGGTAGAAGGACTTTTCGAGTGGAGGACTTCTCTCAAGAAACGAAAATAACTGCACAGCCAAGTTTCAAAGGTTTGCTTATGCTGTTTCCACAGTTTTACCTGTTCTTTGCTATTGAGATGTTCTAAGTCTTCTTGCCTAACCACAGAAATCAAATGTGACAAACGCACTTGCTCTAACGCAATTGGCGGGGTGCAGCAGTAACAAAACCAGCCAAGCATTAGACGTATATCATTGACGTACTGTAATGCGGATGATTCGCTAATTGGGTCAATCACACGGAACGGGTACTCTGGGTCAGTTAAATATCGGTAAAAGTCATCCAATTCCTTTTGTAAAGCAGCAGGCGTGTCTTGAGGCTTGAGCATGTATTCCTGATGTATTGTCCTTCGCTCGGTCAAGGGAGTGTTGGAGGTATCGCCATAAAGACTCTTCATGGATGGACAGGATTGCTGTTTCACTCTCGCCCGCCGCGAACCTCTAGCTGGCCACCACTGTTGTTGTTCGCTCCAACTCAAAAATTGGTTAAATCGATTTCCGTAAGTGTTTTGGCTGGCAATAGACGCTTGTTGGCTCTGGAAAGCCTGCTGTATTGTTTGACGGGCGCTGAGCAATACTTCAACTTTTAACGTTTTTAAAAACTCCTTAGCTGCCTCGACCTCGGCTTTTGTCATCTTTCGACCTGATGTTGCCCGAGTAAAGCCTAATTGTGATAACCAAAATCGTAGGGTAGCGCAACGAAATTCATTAATAATTCGTTTAGCTTTTGACTCTGGATATATCGCTCGAACTTGTTCTTCATACATCTCGAATACTGACCAACAAGTAAGAGATTCTTGCATAATAAATGCCTCTGATGGTACACAAAAAAGTTAAGCTTGCCATTGAGCTATTATTTAAAAGCTCCGAATTTATGGCTTAAATGATTTAAGAATGCCTCAATTTTTTATCTCTAGCTTCCTTTCACCTCTTATTTATTATAAACAGCGCTGCTTACCATCGAAGCGATCGAATTCATCGGTGCCTGCGGCAACTAGTTATATAAATGCTCAGCCCTTTTCGAGTATTAGTTTTACCTCCAAAATGCTAGGATTTATTAATAAATAATTAATGAATACCCAATAAATTTTAGGTATTAAATAAATCCTAATCATCTGCTTTCCCGGGTTTATTAAAGGCTTTGGATTGAAGCAACCTTTTACTCATCGAGGGAAGACGAGTCATTTAGCTCTTACTTAGTAGCTCCAGACCTCTAGTTCAAGTGGAAACGCAAGTCTCACTCGGTCTTCGTTGCTAGTTCAGCGATTGTAAGCAGACCCCGGCCAATCCGTTCAACCAATTCACTGCGAGAAATATTTAAACGGGCACTGGACTCATCTAATCCTGCCAAAGCAGTTGGGGTAAGACTCAAAGAAACAATTTTTTTGAGTTCGTCATAGGCTTCAGGCTGACCTCGCATTGATTTCCTTCCTTTACAACTTGGCTTTTTCTCGTGTTCTAAGCGGGCTCTACCTTTTCTTTTGATTTTTTTTGGCTTGTTCATAGTTATCTGTACGCTTCAATAGGGTTTTGAAGAGCCAAAGTTTTCTACCCTACACCCAAATCAAGTGAGCTAGGAAGGCAAACCAATGGGTATCCCTGCAACTAGGCATTAAACTCTGCCGAACTTTGCTAGTCCGGTTGCGTTGAATTCCTAGTAACGAGGCTTATTCGTTTGGCTTTAAAGCTAGGGATTGGCTCTTCTTTTTAGTTACTGGCTCAGACTATCAGCCTATTTTTGGCTCGTCTTAGAAGCGTACAATTTTCGAGTTTTGTGTAAATTTACCGTTACAATATGAAGTTTAATGACAGAACCAGCATTCATTAAATTATTTTGACGTACCAAACCCTTTGTTTGAACGCTTGCCTTTTTCGCCTTTACGTGCGACATTGGCTTGTGCTGTTCTGGCTTGCATGTAGGCTTTGTAGTGGACTAGCTCAACTCCAGATTCCAGTAATTGGATGAGGGTAACGGACAAAGCTTCCTCAAGAGATAAAACGTTTTCGTCTTCGTTGTCTGAGTAGAGCAAACTAGCTTTAATCCCTTCAGATTCTCTAAGCCGCTTCAGGGTAGTCTGCTCCGCTTGATATAGCTGGAACCCATTTTCGGGGGTGTGTTCGTCCCATTGCTTGAGTAGTAAGATAGCTTCCAAAGTCAACCAGGCTTGAGATGGGCAATCGAAAGCCAATATCCATTCGCACAGTGAATTTTGCTTGGTTTTTGCCTCTGACCACATATCCTGGATAAGCCCATGAAGATTCGCAGATATCTTGCCGGGTTTATGCTGCCTTTCAGTGGGAGGTTTTAACCCCGACTCGATTAGAATGTCTGAGCTTCCTAAAAGGTAATACTCCATCCATAGAGCCTGGGTTCTGTATTTTTTCTTGAATTGGGCAAATCTCTCTTGTTGATCGGGCTTAACCAGAATGTCGCCGTTCTCTCGTAGTAGGTCTGGTAGGTACTTGGCTGCTGTTATGTAGTTTTCCGCCTTTTTATTCTTCTTGGGATTGCGGTTAGAATTTTTCCCATTGCACCCAACGCGAGCGACGTTACTGTTTGCCTTGGCGCGATCGCTATCCTTGTTGTTGGGCTTTCCCCCTTTGCAAGATAGGCGATCGACACCATTAACCTTCTTGTAATGAATAGGCTGCTGCCTCGCTTGATTTATTAACGCGAAAGCTTTCCTTGCTGACTTTGGACAGGAAAGATGCTCGCGAACGCGGATTTCAATCTTAATTCCGTTTTCATCAGCTCCTATCCTTAAGTTGGAAAATTTAATCGCTTCAAAGTGAGCTGGTTTCAGAAGCTTCTGAATGTCCTCTCCAAACTCCAACTCCCGCACCGTAATCTGTTTACCTTGTAAAGCTGTTACCCAGTCTAAAGTTTCTTCAGGAACCGGAGTGCAGTCATCGATTAGGGTCTTGGGATCGTCAAAATCTTTCGTCATGGTTAAGGTCGGGAATTGTTCTGGTTGGCAACGTGCTGAGTTAATTTCCTGGCTCCCAATAAAGTAAAGTTGGGTTCTTATTTCGAGTTTCTAGTTTCTTACGCTGGTCATGCTTTAGAGCAGTGTGGGATAAGTTGCTATAGGAGCTGGGTCACTCGTTCTGCAATCCTAGCAACTCTCGTAGTTCTTCTTCGGATGCGAGTTCTCTCCACCCTCCAGTGGCCTCGACACGTTCCAACATAGCTTCTATCGCTAGCGTAGCGACACCAAGACTTCCTTGCGAATCTTCCGCCCCATACAACGGCGGGTCTATTTTACGGTACCATCCAAGACATCGTTTAATGGCTCTGGTATCCTCGCCGATAAAGCATATAGGGAAGTTGCCTTGGAAATCCGATAATTACCCAATTCTATTCTCCTCAAGAACTTAGAACAGGACTTACGCAAATGTCACACGCGATCGCGCTTTTAGCTGTAGACCAAGGACATGGCTAGCGAAGGACGCTTGAGTTGAGCAATTAAATAGTTTGAGAGCAATCCGTGTTTAAGTTGATAAACACTTTGGCCTGTTTGATATGCTAAATCTTTAAGTCTTAGCCAGACCAGGATGGCACAAGCAATATGATTTCTCTAGATACGGGTTTGGCGACAAAGGCATCGCTTCTACACCAGTTAGTTGTTTTACTTCGGGCGTTAAAATCCTCAATTTTCCAACGCACACCGCACACCTCTCATACAGCATCCGTAGAATCTTGAGTTAAATTGTTGCTTGCAATATATTCCGTTTTGTTGGTAGAGACAATTTCCAGGGAGAGTTTTACCTTTTTATTTTGAGAAAAGTCTTTATCTTAGTTGTTTTACCTTGTTTAAATTCTTCATCACTCCAAGTTAGTGATTCAATTAATTTGTATTTTTCAACACCTGCTGTATCATCAACCAAGCAGTTTTTCTTCAAATGAAAATAGTAATACTTGCCTATATCGTCAATATATTGAATTAAGTCATTGGTGGCATACCAGCTATGTATCACAACGCTCCGAAAAAGAAGCATCTTATAATAAACGAGGCTTTAAAGCATCTCTGCTATATGGTTGAGTTTACTTTTTCTATCTCCATCTGGATTGTAAATGCGGTAATCAATCACCCAAAACCAACACATTTCTGGGTTAACATAAACACAGTTAACTAAACCGATTTCCCAAATCTTTTTGTGTTCATTGCCACTATATTGTTGCCTGGCTAATTTAATATTTTTATATATTTTTTTTTAATCTGTATCGTCAAAAATTACATAAGCATTTTCATAGATTTGGATTAGATTTTTAGTACTCGCCTACAGTAGGCGGGCGTTAGTTTTCCTCGTCTCAAATAACGATTTATTTGCTCATAACTAATGTTTCCTAGATGCTCTGCTAAATTAGTAAGAGTATAGTTAATTTGGTAGTAGTGCATAGTAATGGTAGGGTGGAGGCTAGTGTTCTGAAGGATTCCACTCCAGTCTATGAATTGTCCTAAGTGCCAATCAACCCAAATTATCAAATACGGACATACTCACTACGGTAAACCTCGATTTCGCTGTCAAGCTTGTGAACGACAGTTTGTAGAAAATGCAACTCGACAGCCCATCGATGAAGCAACTCGTCAGTCGATAGATAAACTTTTACTCGAACGTCTAGCATTAGCAGCCATTGCACGAATAACGGGTGTATCTAAGCGCTGGTTGCAGATGTACGTCAATCAGAAATACTATCAAACCCCCAAGAGAGTGGAAGTCACTAAAAAAAACCTGGTCGCTTGACAATTCAATTAGACGAGATGTGGTCATTTGTTGGCTGCAAACAGAACCAACAATGGATATGGTTAGCCATTGATGCGGATACCCGTGAGATTGTCGGGGTATTCATTGGCGAGCGCTCTCGTCAAGCCGCAAAACAGCTATGGCAATCATTACCTGCGGTTTACCGACAGTGTGCCGTCTGTTACACCGATTTTTGGTCAGCCTATGAGCAAGTATTGCCCAGTAAACGGCATAGGGCTGTGGGTAAGGAAACAGGCAAAACTAGCTATATCGAACGATTCAACAACACCCTGCGGCAACGAGTTGGCCGCTTGGTTCGTAAAACCTTATCGTTCTCCAAAAAATTAAGCAATCACATTGGAGCCATCTGGTATTTTATCCATGACTACAATGCTTCTCTTCGCTCGTGACCATTACTATTCAGCACTACCGTTAATTTGACTGCTGAGTAAGTATTGACAATAGTTGAGTGTTAACCCTGTCCACTCCTAAAACTCTTTATCAACGTCCTGAAACGATTTGACTGCAACAGAAACAACCGAAACCTTCACTCAGTGACGTGAGGGAGGACACCACCCCTCAACGCGATAATCCACTTTTAAGTCTTTCAATTCGCCAGAACTAATCACCATCAACCTCCCACTCTTCAGGGCGAATCACCCAATCAGCACAGCTGCACTCAAGCCCCTCATCTACATAAAAAGGATTTAGAACTAGCTCATTTCCACCGCAGGAATCGCATTGATGCAGACAACCGCTCTCATCCTGTACAATGCCCAAGCCGCCACAATTTAGGCACAATTCATACTCATTTGGGCTTGAAAAAGGATTCACTCTGCATTCCTCCCAACAAGCCACTGCCGCTCCTCTTCAGACTGCGCTTCACTCCCCCAACCCTCTCTGGCCGAGGCGTGGCGCTGTCGTGCTTCCATTTCTTCCGTTGAACTGCGATCGCGCTGCCTCAGATTCATCTTTTGAGCCAAAGCCTGAGTATTGAGCCGCCGCTGATTCGCATCTCGCAGCGTCTCGCGCCAGCCGTCGCGGTCGATTAAATCAAGCTGCTGGCAAATAGCAGCATCTAGCCGATAATCCAAATAAGGTTCCAGACCCTGGCTAATGCCCGACGCAGCAATACAACTGGGATTTTGGCAAACGGGAATTTTGTCTGACTCCCAGCGATAGCCGTCAATCACCATCCGCGCTAGGTAGGGTTGAACCGTGCCGGTGTCATGACAGCAGAAGCATTTCCAGTTTGGTTGCCATAGTTCCTTGTCACGTCCTGGCTCATCTTCAGGACGAATGATGTCGCGGGGTAACTTTGGGAGATTCATGATTTAGCCCCCCATATTAACCCGTTAGCATCAGCCCAGTCTGCAAATGCTCTACGTTCCTCACGGGTAAGTGTTGGCTCTCCTTGAGCAATCCAGCGCGGTTTCCCCAGCCGAATTTGGGCGATCCATTCGTCGCAACGGGGGTCGTTTGCCCAGCGCTCCTCATTTACTGCTGGCATCTGTGCCAGTGTCAGCTGCTTGAGCCACAGTTTCTTAAGTTCTTCCCAGTTGGCGGCGATCCATTTATCTGGAAGCTCTGGAGGCTTCGGCATCTGTGCCGCCCTCTTTCTTCCAAATTCCAAAAAATTTTCTCTCTCTGCCTCTGAGAGAGAGTTGATAAAAAGTTGATAAGAATATGGAGGGTTGCTGCAACCTTTACCCAGCAGGCTTTTTGAAGTTTCAGAGTCCACGATCGTGGACTCTGATTCTACGATCGTGGACTCTGATTCTACGATCGTGGACTCTGATTCTACGATCGTGGACTCTTGTCCACGTTCGCAGACTAAGCTGCTTATTGACACTAGGATTCCCCTCGGTGCCTCCCATTTAATTGCGCCCTCTGTTCTTAATCGGCTGACAGCGCTATAAAAGGCTGCCTTGCTAATCCCCAAAAGGTTGCAAGTTTTTTCCTGCTCAAGCTTGATTTGCCAGCCAGGTTTGCATCTAATCAAGATGTAAAAATGAAGTAACCCCTTAGCTGTAATGTCGCCGCTGGTATATTTAGCGATCGCATCCTCTAGGGTTAACGGGTAGTATTGCGCCATAAGATCGAGCTATAATTTGCGTATTGACTAATTAAATTTGCTCAAATTAGTCAATCCGCGAATTATAGTGCAAAAAATTACCTAATCGACAAATTAATTGCGATGCAGACTCACGAGTGCTTCGACTGGATTCTTAACAAATACAAGGATGAATTCACGGCAAAAGAGCTTGCTGAGGCTGCTGGCATACCTACTTCAACAATTAGCAGCTTCAGAAAAGGCAAAAAGAACGCTGGAATCGAAATTTTTGATAAACTTCGCTCTGGACTAAGGCAAGTTTCCCCCCATGCCTATCTTCACTTGCACTGCCTCATGGCTGAGGAGGAGCTAGATGTAGTAAAATTAGCTGCGATGGCTCCCCTGCAAGTTCAGGGTGAAATTCTTAAAGCCATCGGCTCTAATGGCGTATTTCGCCATTCTTCTGATAATGAACTTACTGCTAGCATAAGATGATCGGCAGTTTTAACTATTTAGAGTGCCATGCGAACAGAGGATGCAGTTCACCATAAACAAATTATGGGAATCTTTGCCTCCGCCAAGATCACTGTCTTCGTGATCGCATACACAGACTTTTGGGCAGCCTATGGGGCAGTTCTGTCGAGCAAACGCCATTGAGCAGTCGGCAAGGAAACAGGCTCTCACCAGCTACCGAAGAGCGCTTCAATAACACCTTGAGACAACGAGTGTCTTGCTTGGTGTGGAAAACCGAGTCATTTTTAAAGTCGTTAGATAACCAATACCGGTGCTATTTAGTATTTCATCCATTATTACAATGCATCATTACTTACTTAGCACTACCGCGCATACCAACCAGCTAATGATAAATCCCCTAGAAAAAAAGTGACAGATGGAGAGTGCGATCGCTCTCAGTCTTAGGAGTTCTAGGGGAAACTTGAATAAACTGCTGTAGCACTATGTCAAAGATTCTAGAGTGCGATCGCACTCAATAGAGTTATCCCAAGCGAACTAACTCCATGATTAAATAGCTTTCTAGAAAGGCTTTCCGAGCAAGTAATTATGAGTCACCTTTCTGAAACTGCTTCTTCACCCAATGAGTCAGAATTGGCACTGACGATACCGCTGCCGCTCACCCGACACCCAGCTTATGTATACCTGGCTTCTTTGGGGATGGGGTCAAGACAGACGATGCGGGGGTCTCTGTCGGCGATCGCATCAATCCTGACATCTGGAGAGTGTGATGCGATGACTCTCGATTGGACCAAGTTGCGCTACCACCATACGGCAGCTGTGAGGGCTGTTTTAATAGAGAAGTATAGCCCCGCCACAGTCAACAAAATGCTAACGGCATTGAAAAGAGTGTTGCAGGAGGCTCTCAAGTTGGAGTTACTCTCGGAAAAAGACTATAAGTTAGCGACTGACCTGCGCCCAGTTCCCGGCAGCAAAGGTTTGAGAGGTCGCGCTTTGAGTCGGGACGAGATTGCGGCTCTTGTTAAAGTCTGCCAAAACGATTCCACGCCCACTGGGACAAGGGACGCGGCATTGATTGCCATCTTGCGGGGGTCTGGAGTGCGTCGCCGGGAGTTAGTCAATCTGGATTTGAGTGATTTTTACTCCTCAAAGGGAGCGATTGAAGTTCGCGATGGGAAGGGAGGGAAAGACCGGACGGTGTACCTGTCGAGTCAAGCGCTGAAGGTGGTGTTAAATTGGCTAACGGTTCGGGGCGACGCCCCTGGACCGCTGTTGTGTCCGGTTAATAAAGGCAAGCGAGTCACCATCAGACGGCTCACCTCTCAGTCCGTGTTATTCATTCTGCAAAAACGGGGAGAAGAGGCGGGTATTGCTGATTTCAGCACCCACGATTTCCGCCGAACTTTTATCTCTGACCTGCTAGATGCGGGTGTGGACCTGGTAACGGTTCAACGCCTTGCGGGGCACTCCGACCCCAGTACCAGTTCCCGCTACGACAGAAGACCTGAAGCGGTGAAGCGACGGGCGGTGGAACTTTTGGACTTGCCGGGGCTTTCTGAATAGCCGATTATTGTGAAATTGGGGAGAGGTAGATATCAATGCTAAAGAAGCGTAACTAATAATAGAGGAAAGGGGGGAAACTGCCTTAAACTACCCTGTGTTGCTACTGTATCAGCCTGTGCCCAAGATTATCTCCCTGTTTAATCAGGCGGGTGGAACAGGTAAAACCACCCTGACACAGAACTTAGGTTATCAGCTTACCCAACGGGGGCATAATGTGTTGCTAGTTGATATTGATCCACAGGCATCGCTAACTGCATTCATGGGTTTAGAACCGTTTGAGTTGGAGCAAACGATCGCGGACGCATTACTTAAAGATGCTCCACTCCCAGTTCATCGACAGCTTCATGACATGGATTTAGTTCCCTCAAACATTCTCCTTTCCGCCGTCGAGGTACAGCTTCACTCCGCGCTCGCTCGTGAATGGAGACTTAAGCAAGTTCTCTCGTCTGTTCAGAACAACTATAATTTCATACTGGTTGATTGCCCTCCTACACTGGGAATTTTCAGTATTGTGAGCCTGGTGGCTTCAACCCATGTACTTGTCCCGATTCAGACTCACTTCAAAGCGTTTCTGGGTGTAGAACTCCTTCTCGACTCTATTCGTCAGGTAAGAGAACGTATTAATCCAGAACTGGCTATTATTGGTGTAGTTCCGATGATGCACGAGAGCCGCACTAGCCAGGGGAAAGTCATTCTAGATGGTATAAAAGAGCAACTCGGCAGGGTAGCGCCCATCTTTCCGGCTATTCCCAGAGCGATCGCTTTTGCTGATGCTTCGATGGAGCGAAAACCACTAGCCGTTTATGACCCTAAGCATCCGGCTGTGCCGCTCCTTGAATTTATTGCTCAGAGATTGGAGAAAGATTAATGGCTGTCAAGAAGTCCGGGCGAACGGCTCCAGAGCTAAAGACGCTGGATGCTTACCTTAGTAAACCTCCAGAGCCATCCACTTCAAAAGCGCCAATCGATAAGATTCGCCACCCCTTGAAGCAACCCCGTCGCTATTTTGCACCTGACAAGCTGGCTCAGCTCGTGGAGTCAGTTAAGGAGCATGGCATTTTAGAACCTTTGTTAGTTCGTCCTCTTGAGGCTGGGGAGTACGAGCTGGTTGCCGGGGAACGACGGCTCCGAGCTGCTCGCGATGCCGGATTAACAGAAGTTCCCATCGTTTCCCGCGCTCTGGATGATAAGCAGGCTCTCCAAATTGCCTTAATGGAGAATCTTCAGCGAGAAGACCTGAACCCATTGGAAGAGACGGAGGCTGTGCTGGAGCTGCTGGCGATTGTTCTGGAATTAGACACTCGCGAGGTGGTGTCTGTTCTCCACCAGTCCTATAACGCTAAACAACGAGGAATTGAGTTGAATCAGAACGTTCTGATTCAGTTGGAGAAGATTGAGTCGCTCCTATCTTCAATAGGACGTTTCAATGCTGGAACCTTTCGTTCTAGTCGTCTTCCCCTACTGAATCTTCCTGATGATGTGCTAGAAGCGCTACGGAAGGGAGAGCTTGAGTACACAAAAGCGATGGCGATTGCACGGGTGAAGGATGAAAAGCTTCGGTCTGATTTGCTTTCGTTGGCAATTGCTGAGAACTTATCGCTCAACGAAATCAAGGCACATATTAAAGAACTCAAGCCTCAATCAGAATCAACTCCACAGAGGATTATGCTTGAGCGGTTGAGTGAAATCAGTAAGCGTTTACAGAAGAGCAAGACTTGGGGTGAGAGAAAGAAGAGAGAGCGGATTGCTAGATTGTTGGATGAGTTGGATAAACTGACAAAAGAGAGTTAGCGGATGGCTATCCTATCGTGTTAGGGAGGGAAGACGACATCCCTCATTCTCCTGAGATGAAGCTAAGTTTTGCCGTCAATCGAAATAGTAGTCATAACTGCTAACGGTAGAGCCGTTGCAGCAAGCGTTGGATGTTCTTGAACGGGACGAAGATGCGAAGTGAGCAGAAGAACTGTCTCTTACTCTACCGCAACAAAGTTAAATGCTAGATGGGGTGCAGTCTTCTGCTGCGCTCTTTGTATAGTGTATTGCTGGGGATACACTACCCTTTGAGAGAGTAGATTTAGGTATGGTTGTCATCACTGTGCAGATTGGAATGAATAATTCGAGCAACTGGAACACGATTACTAAGTCAAACTTCCCGTAAGAGCGGGAGGCGCTGGACTTTGTGCGTCAGCAATTCCCTGCACATGAGCCTTATCGAGCTTGGTCTAATTTTGAGTTTATTGCGGCGGATGGTAGTATCAATGAGGTTGAGCTGCTTGTCTTCACTCCGCAGGGGTTTTCCTAATTGAGATTAAAAGTCGTCCTGGGCGGCTGTTTGACGATGCAGGAACCTGAACTTGGGAAACAAACGGCAGACTCCACACCAGCAACAACCCGCTAATTACAACCAACACCAAAGCTAAAAAGTTGCTCTCGCTGCTTGTTCGGGGTTGGGAAATTCGTAGCGCACCCATCCAGTTGTGCCGATTTCTGCTCCACCCTTCAAATGATGTTTGAAGCCGGAATTTGGGATAACCCTTCAAAGGTACTGGTATGCAGCCGTTCTACCCACCGACCCAAATGGCAGGGAATATCAGTTAACTGATGACGAGTAATTTAATCTATTCCTAAGAATTATTCTGAATGAATTTCTGCTGTAGCTGGATTGGCTTTAGCAGCTTTTTTGTTTGCTGCTAAAGGGCTATACGGTTTCTAAACCGTGCGTAGAGGCAAAACAATAACATATAAAACTACTTTCAATAATTCATGAATTAAAGCCTCAATGAGACCGTTGATTAATTGCCCTTGGCTGACAACTGGTCAAATGCTATTATTTCTGGAATAAAGCTAAAAATGTTTCTTTTCGCCCTTGTTTAAGATTGTTAAAACTCGTTGACACACAATCACTTTGAGAACCTGACATCAAGTTGTTGAATTTATTCTTTAACGTGAGTTCGGGTTAAGTGGGCGGGAGTAAATTGTAATCAATCGCAATGGATGGCTTCTTCGGTTGGTGAGCATAGGCAATCAGTCCACAAACAACATTCACCAAGCAGT